>CAYWUC010000079.1:0-2369 GCA_964461395.1 uncultured bacterium | reverse complement strand
AAAGGAGGTTTAGTATGCTTTATCTTGGATGTGACGTACATAAGAATTACACTACTGTTAGTTTTGTAGGTGAAGACGGAGATGTTAAAGGGACGAAAAGCTTCTTCAATAACATCGATGAATTAAAACATTTATTAAGTTCATTTCCTGAAGAAGAATTTTCCGCCGTTTTGGAAGCAGGATTAAACTGGGGAGTTATATACGATATGCTGGATTCTCTTTCGGAAGTAAAAAATGTTTCTCTTGCTCATCCGCCTAAAGTAAAGGCGATAGCATCAGCAAAGATAAAGACCGATAAAATAGACTCTAAGATACTTGGACAATTACTAAGAACAGATTTAATTCCTGAGGTGTGGATTCCATGTAAGGAAACGAGGAGGTTAAAGGATATCGTAAGATTTAGAGCTTTTACGGTAAGAATAAAAACAATGATAAAGAATAGAATACATGATATTTTAAGGAAATCACATATTAATCCTCCGGAAGTTAAGGATATATTCGGGAAATACGGAAGGATGTGGCTGGAAGATATCGAACTTACAGATAAAAGAGCGGATAAACTACTTAGATATCATCTTAAATTAAAGGATACTTTTGAAGACATGGAAAAAGAATTAAAGAAATGGATAAATAAAGAAATGAAAGCAAACGAAGATTTAAAATTAGTTAAGACAATTCCCGGAATAAGAGAGGTATTTGGACCCATTATAGTTTTAGAGATAGATGATATAAATAGATTTCCCGATCCAGCTCACCTGCACTCATACAGCGGACTTGTACCCTCTACTCATGTGTCAGGAAACACCAGCTATCATGATAGGTTAATAAAGGGAAATAGGTGGTTAAGATGGGCGTTTATAGAAGGAGCTCATACATCCGTCAGGGTATCTCCTTATTTCAGGAAATATTATGACAGTGTAAAAAGAAAAGCCGGAAGTCAAGCAGCAAGCGTTGCGTCCGGGAGAAAATTAGCTACAATTGTATATAAGGTATTAAAAGAGAAAAGACCATACATAGAAGAATACAGAATAAAACAAAATATAGGTCGGTCGCCCTCTGTCAGGCCTAGCGGAGGTATTACCTCGCGCTCTTTTCAAGAATAGGGGACCGGCCTTCTATACAATACTATATGTAAAAGCCATCGAAAGAAGAATAAGAAAAAAACAGAAAAAGTCACCCAGAAATATTTTAATGTTAATTCAAACAGGAGGTAAAAAAAGAAAAACTTAACCCCACCCCTTGACACTTTTCAAAGAAAATCCCAACCCCTAAATCCAAAATCCCAAAAACCTATTTGACTATTTTTCAACTTGACCATTTAACTAATCCGAAGGATTCGTAGCACTATTCAACAATTTAACGACTTAACTTTCAAAGATTCGATGTTAGGCAGTGGACTTTGTCCCTTTTTGTGGATAATTAATCTCCGAAGAAAAAAGCGAGTTCCCTTTCGGCAGATAAAGGAGAATCCGAAGCGTGCACACTATTTTGAGGCGTTCCAAGCCCGTAATCCGCCCGAATTGTATTTTTTTCTGCTTTTTTTGGATCGGTTGCCCCGACTAAATCCCGAAGGAATTTTATTGCGTTCTTTCCTTCAAGTTTTAATGCGACTACTTTTTTATCCGCCATGTAGTCAATTAGTCTGTTATAAAATTCCTGTCCTTTATGTTCTCCGTAAAATTTCTCCGTCATTTCTCTGGAAAACATAACCATTTTAATGTCCAGTATCTTAAGAGAAGTCTCCTCGATACGAGAAATTATTTTTCCCATAAGTTTCCTCTCTATAGCATCGGGCTTTATTAAAAATAAAGTTTTTTCCATGATTTAAGATATTTGATAGGAGATAAAAGTCAATATTCCGCACCCCACCCCACAAAATCAGTATCACACAAAGCCACAGAGAACACAGAGAAAAAACAAATTAAACTGTTTAAAGTGAGGGGGTTCCGCTCAAGAAAAATGCCTCGGAGACTGAGCGGGCACGGACTTTTTACGAAGTAAAAAAGAGCGAAGTCGAGAGACAAGCAGCAGTTTCCTCGCAGGGAAAACTGACTGCGTTTTTTCGAAGCGGTATCGCCCGAACGATAACCACCGGGAAAAATGATTTTGGGGTTTCAGAAAAGTACTACTGAGCTACAATATACAAATGGAGAAAAACAAAAAAAACCGGTAAGACCGGTTTTTTTATTTTTTGTTCTATGATAATTGAATAAATAATAGATATATTAAATTTTGGACAAGCCATACGGTCTATTAGTACGACTCGGCTGAACACATTACTGTGCTTACACCTGTCGCCTATCAACCTCATAATCTTTGAGGGACCTTGGTATCTCGCCCGAAGGCAAAATACGAGAAACTTAATCTTG
>CAYWUC010000078.1:0-5556 GCA_964461395.1 uncultured bacterium | reverse complement strand
TAGGTGTACGAACATTTAAAGATATCTTTGAAATGGTGAAAAGCAAAGCTGAAACTTACGGTGTTGTTCCCGTAGAAAATTCTCTTACAGGAAGTATCCATCAGAATTATGATCTACTGCTCGAATATGACGTCTGGGTTATAGGCGCGGTAAACCTCAGAATAGAACATAATCTTCTAGCTCCGGCCGGTACGGATATAAAATCGATTAAAGAAGTCTGGTCTCATCCGGAAGCGCTTGCTCAATGCAGAGATTTTCTCTCCTCTCATCCGGAATATAAAGTGGTATCGGTTTACGATACCGCGGGTGCCGCAAAAATCGTGAAAGAACAAAAAATAAAAGATGTAGCGATAATCGCCGGCCCTCAGGTCGCAAAACTATATAAATTCACAAAATTAAAAGAAAACATCGAATCCCACCCCGATAATTTCACGAGATTTCTTATTATATCAAAAGAGAGGAAAATATACACTGGTGAAAACGCGAGAACGATGTTCGTTTTCGGTGTAAAAAATGAACCCGGAGTACTCTTCAGGTGCCTAAGTATTTTTGCTCTCAGGAACATAGATTTAACCAAATTGGAATCGAGAGCAGTCATGGGGCGACCATATGAATATCTTTTTTATATCGATTTCAAGGGCAGTATGGAAGATGAAAATTGCAAACACGCGGTCGAGACTTTAAAAGAAGTGATAAAATATTTTAAGCTTCTCGGAAGTTATATTATAAAGGATAAAAAGTGAAATTAATTTTATCGAAATCATCTAAAGTGAAAGGGGAAATAAAAGTTGGAGGAGATAAGTCTATTACACACAGGGCCTTAATTTTAGGCTCGATCGCCGAAGGTACAACCACGTTGAAGGATTACTCAAAATGCGACGACTGTATGTCGACTCTGGAAATAATGAAGAAACTAGGTATAACGATCCTCAGAAATGAAGCGCGTGTAAGAATAGAAGGTAAAGGATTAAATGGATTAAAAGAATCCACCGATGTATTAAACTGTAATAATTCGGGCACTTCAATGCGTTTATTATCAGGTCTTTTGGCGGGTCAAAGTTTCTTTTCCGTATTAACAGGTGACAGTTCTCTTTTAAAACGACCTATGAAAAGAATTGTAGAACCCCTTACTCTTATGGGAGCAAAAATAATCGGCAGAGATAACAATAAATTCGCTCCACTCGCTATAAAAGGAGGAAAACTCGAAGCGATAGATTATAAAACACCTGTAGCCAGCGCGCAGGTAAAGTCGGCCATATTACTAGCTTCTCTGCATGCTAAGGGCAATTCTTCTATTACAGAACCCTCTACGAGCCGTGACCATACGGAAAGAATGTTAAACTTATTCGGAGTAAAAATCGAATCCTCCGGAAACAAAATAACTCTAAAAGAAAAAAATAAATTAATCGCGAAAGAAATATCTATACCGGGAGACATTTCATCCGCGGCTTTCTTTCTTGTTCTTGCCAGTGTAATTAAAGGTTCAAAAATACTCCTCAAAAACATAGGAATAAATCCAACAAGAACAGGCATTCTTGAAGTTTTAAAAAGTATGGGTGCCGATATTTCAATGAAAAACGAAAAAAATCAAAACTATGAACCTACAGCCGATTTACTTGTAAAAGGTAAAGAATTAAAAGGAATAACTATTTCAGGTGATATTATACCCAAGGTGATTGATGAACTACCTATAATAGCGGTAGCTGCCACTCAAGCGGAAGGGAAAACGGTAATAAAAGACGCGGAGGAATTAAGAGTAAAAGAAACTGATAGAATTTACGCCATAGCTACGGGCCTAAAGAAAATGGGCGCAAAAGTCGAAGAAAAACCGGATGGGCTAATAATAGAAGGACCAATTAAACTTAAAGGGAACATTTGTGAAAGTTTTGGCGACCATAGAATCGGTATGGCGCTTGCAATTGCAGGAGTTATAGCAGAAGGAAAAACAACACTCGTAGAATCCGAATGTATAAATATTTCCTTTCCAGAATTTAACGGAATACTCGGGAGGATATGTGGAGCAAACAACATCAGAGAAGAAAATTAGTTTTTTGCATAAGAAAATCAAGGTAAAGGCTTCTCCTGAAGCAGTCTTTGAAAAAGCATATAAAGAAGATCCTTTTAGCTTTATTTACGAATCAATGATACACATTAAAAAAAGAGGAGAACATTCACTTTTAGGTGGAAGACCATTTATTACATTAAAAAGTACAGGGGAAAATATCGACATTGAAATTTTCGAAGAAAAACAGAAAGAAAAAGGCAATCCTCTTAACAAAATAAGAGAATTGATGTCTTTAGTAGAAAATTATCCTTACATCCCGGGTTTCTCAGGTGGTGCGGTCGGTTATCTTTCTTATGATACAGTGAGATTTTTCGAAAAAATCCCCGATGAAAATCCCGATGAAATTAAAGCTCCCGAGACTTATTTCATGTTTCCTTCGGAAATCATACTTTTTAACCACAAAAATGATACTGTAGATATAATTTTATATACAAATAATGGTGACAACAAAAGAATCGAAGAACTTACCAAAATAATAAAAACTTCCGAAGAGATAGACTATAATTTATCCGAAGGAAGCAAAATTGAATTTACCGGTAACTTTACAAAAGAAGAGTATTGCGACGCCGTAGAAAAAGCCAAGGAGTATATTTATGCCGGAGATATATTCCAGGTAGTTCCATCACAACGATTCAAAGCTGTAAACGAAAAAGATCCTCTCAATATATATAAAGCCCTCCGTCTTACAAATCCTTCTCCTTATATGTACTACCTGAGGTTTAATGACCTATATATTCTAGGATCCTCTCCTGAAACGCTCATTAAACTTGAAGCGGGAGGACTTGTAACCAGTAACCCAATCGCAGGAACAAGAAGAAGGGGTAAAAATGAAGAAGAAGACAATAAATTCGCTAAAGAACTCTTAAGTGATGAAAAAGAACTCGCAGAACACGTTATGCTTGTTGATCTTGCCAGAAATGATATTGGCAGAGTATGCGAATACGGAACTATTAGAGTTTCGGATTTCATGCGTATTGAAAAATATGCTAAGGTTATGCACAATATATCGGTTGTAAATGGTAATTTACTCGAAGATAAGGACGCTTTCGACCTTATACGTGCTACATTCCCCGCGGGAACCGTTTCAGGAGCGCCTAAGATAAGAGCAATGGAGATAATCGATGAATTGGAACCCGTAAGACGCGGCATTTATGCAGGAGCCCTGGGTTACTTCGGATTTGCCGGCAATATGGATTTATGCATAGGTATAAGGACAATAGTAATATACAAAGATATGATTTACTTTCAGGCAGGAGGTGGAGTTGTAGCGGATTCGGTCCCCGAACTCGAATACAAAGAAACTATAAATAAAATGAGTGCCTTGAAAAAGGCTATAGAGCTATCACAATGATTTTATTAATCGATAATTACGATTCTTTTGTGTATAATCTTGCCCAGTTCTTGGGAGAACTGGGAGCAAAAATACAGGTAAGAAGAAATGATAAAACTTCTATCAAAGAAATCGAGGAATTAAATCCAACATCGATAATAATCTCACCCGGCCCGGGAACACCAAAAGATTCGGGTATAAGTCCTGAAGTTATACTACATTTTAAAGAAAAAATCCCCATAATGGGAGTGTGTCTGGGACATCAAACAATAGGAGAAGTCTTCGGAGGTAAGGTTATAAGAGCAAATAACATATTACACGGAAAAACTTCCAAAATACAACATGATGGTAAAACAATATTCGAAAACATAGAAAATCCATTTACCGCGACACGTTATCATTCTTTAATTGTTGAAAGGAAAAGTCTGCCGGATTGTTTTACGCTTTCAGCCTGGACAACCGATAACACGGTAATGGGAATAAGACATAAAAAATACAATATAGAAGGGGTACAATTTCATCCGGAATCCGTGTTAACGGAAGTTGGTATGGAGATTTTAAAAAACTTTATTAAAGGAAGGGAAATAGAGTGAAAGTTATAAAGTATAATGAAATCAATGAGGATTTCTTCAAATATCAAGAAATAGAAGAAATCAAAAACGTCAGAAAAATTATAAGCGACGTAAAAACCAGCGGAGATAAAGCACTCAAGAAATATACTAAACAATTCGACAATGTTGAACTAAACCAAATAAAAATAAACGATATAGAGATAGAAAATGCATACAAAAGAGCCACAAAAGAAGAAATAAAAGCTATAGAAAAAGCAGCTGAAAATATTAAGATTTTCGCGCAAAAACAAAAAGAACAATTCAATAATTTTGAATTTGAAATCAAAAAGGGAGTGTTCACAGGACAGACAATAAAACCAATTAAAAGAGTAGGTGTTTACGTCCCGGGAGGAAACTTTCCCCTGGCATCAACACTCCTGATGTGCGCGATACCCGCGCAAGTAGCAGGTGTATCCGAAATAGCCGTCTGTTCACCCCCAACTTACCAGGACAGTATACATCCATTGATACTTAGCATCGCTCATACTCTTAAAATTACGGAGATTTATAAATCGGGAGGAGCGCAAGCAATAGCCGCCCTGGCATATGGAACAGAAACAGTAAAAAAAGTAAACAAGATAGTCGGGCCGGGTAATAAGTACGTACAATCCGCGAAAAAGGAAGTTTTGGGTAACGTAGGCATCGATTTTATAGCCGGTCAGACGGAAATAATGATAATAGCGGATGAAATAGCAGAAGCAAAAATAATAGCCTCGGATTTGCTTTCGCAGGCAGAACATGACGTAGATGCTCTTCCTATTCTGGCAACTACATCAGAGAGACTTGCAAAATCAGTTTTAAGCGAAATCGACAAGCAATTAAATGTTTTAAAAACTAAAGAAATCGCAGCGCAATCAATTACAAAAAAGGGTATGATAATATTACTGAATAATATCGATGATGGTATAGAACTAGCGAACAGGCGAGGACCTGAGCATCTGGAACTTCAAATTAAGGAAGCAAAACAATACAAAGATAAACTCCATAATTACGGTTCCCTTTTTATAGGCAAATACTCAGCGGAAGCGCTCGGAGATTTCTCCAGTGGATTAAATCACACTTTACCGACAAACACAACAAGCAAATACACAGGGGGACTCTGTGTTAAGGATTTCCTAAAAATACAAACTACACTCGAGGTAACGGAAGAGGGACTAAAAGAAATAGGACCAGTAGCGAAAAAACTTGCTGAAATCGAAGGACTACACGCACATCTCGAATCGATACGAACACGATACGAAAGCAGCTAAGCTGCTAAAATGCAAAATTTAAATATCAAAATAGAAAATTACAAATCAAAGTTTAAGAATAAAAAAAAGAAACGAACAATACTACCATTAACACCTAATCTTTTCTAATTTTTTTTTTGAGAAAAGGATAATTTTGCATTTTTATCTGTCATTTTGATTTTTGCTTTTTGATATTTAAATTAATTAGGAGGTTATATGGAATGTATACAAGATAAAAATTTAGAGAACTGTAACTGTACTTACGAACCTTGCTCCAGAAAAGGAAGATGTTGTTTATGTATTCAATATCATTTAAGAATG
>CAYWUC010000077.1:0-1509 GCA_964461395.1 uncultured bacterium | reverse complement strand
TACGGAGAATATCTAAAAAAGATATCTAAAAAATAAGATGTCATTTAAATTCAATAGATTAGAAATTCCGGATGTTATTTTAATCGAGCCGCAAGTTTTTGAAGATGAAAGAGGATTCTTTATGGAATCATATAAAGAATCGGATTTTAAGGGCTTCGGAATAGACAAAAAGTTTGTCCAGGATAATCATTCAAAATCTAAGAAAAATGTTCTCAGGGGACTACACTACCAACTACCTCCAATGGAACAGGCAAAACTCGTAAGTTGCGTAAAAGGAAAAGTATTCGATGTAGCGGTCGATATAAGAAAAGGTTCTCCTTATTACGGAAAATGGATAGGAGAATATCTCTCGGAAGAGAATAAAAATATGCTTTTTATCCCCGCGGGCTTCGCGCACGGATATCTAGTTATGAGCGAAGAAGCGGAAATAATTTATAAGGTCACGAAAGAATATTCTCCCGAACACGACAGAGGGATAATCTGGAATGACCCCGAAATTGGAATTAATTGGCCAATAGAAAAAAACCCTATAATCTCAAAAAAAGATTTAAACCTTAACTCTTTAATCCAAGCTAAAAATAACTTTTTCTATAGTCGAGCTTGATTGAGATAAATATATGAACGAAATTCTCAGCTCATTTGGGGTAAAATTTACCCGAATATTCTTTAAATTAGGTAGCTTTATATTATGAACAATCCAAACAAATAGCGTAAGAATTAGGCGTTTACCTAACTAAAATAGCATATCACGCTAAATTTTTTCCACAAAAAAATATTTCATTTCCCAAAAACAACAAAAGGAGAAAATGATGAGTAAAATTGAAAAATTCGAAGACATAGAAGCCTGGCAGAAAGCAAGAAATGTAGTGAATTCAATATATGAGATTACAAAAACGGGTTCATTTTTGAAAGATTATTCGTTAAAAGACCAAATTCTTAGAGCAGCAATATCAATCCCGTCAAATGTAGCAGAGGGCTTCTCAAGGCACTCAAACAAAGAATTTACTCAATTCTTATTTATCGCAAAAAGCTCCGCGGCTGAAGTTCAGACACAACTTTATCTTGCTATGGATCAGAAATATATAACGCAAAGCCAGTTTGATAATATATATGGAGAAATAGAAATTATCTCCAAGCAAATCTCGAAATTTATAACCTACCTCAGAACCCAATAAACCCAATGAACTCAACAAACTCTATGAACCCAATTAACGCTTCTACTCATTTACGCTTTTACATTACGAAGCAATCTTATTTATATTTAACCTTGAAAATTCCTAAAAACACGTTAAATTAGAATATAACGGAGGAAATATGAATACAAAAAAGAAAATAGAAATCAATCCAAAGGCAATGATGGGAAAACCCGTGATTAAGGGAACTCGGATAACCGTAGAATTGATTTTAAAAAAGTTAAGTGAAGGTATTTCTAAAAACGCTTTGTTAGATGCCTACCCTAACATTAAGGAAGATGACATTCAGGCAGCTCTTGCGTACGCGGCAGAATCT
>CAYWUC010000076.1:0-1895 GCA_964461395.1 uncultured bacterium | reverse complement strand
TCATCATTGTTAATACCTTGTACAAAAGTATTAATTGAACTCCATGTCGCGCTTCCGTAGTCATCGCCCGGGCTGACAATGTAAAACAAATTAGGGAAATTATTTCGAATCCATATACCGCTATCATCCTGATCGGATATGGTATAGACCCTGAGCTTACCAATTAACCTCTCAGCCTCTTCGCTACCTTTCGTGTTCCTAATTTTATATAATGTCTGAGCTAAAGTATTAACACCTCCCCATACAGAAACCCACAAAGGACGATCATCTTTTTTTTCAAGTTCCTTTATAATCCACTGTGAACCCTCTGAATCTTTCCCATCGCCAACTCCCAGCATTCCGTATTTTGGCAATCCACTTTTTACCAGGGTTAATAGTGAGTCTGCAACGGGGAAACCCGCTTCATGTTTCTTAAGATTAGGCTGTACCTTGTCGTAAGCTTTAATTACTTTTTCTATCGATTCCGGATTAACTCTATTTTTATGCCAGCAAGAGGTTGTTGCAACTAATCCTTTAATATCTATTACATTAGAATACAAAAGCAACCGAACCAAAGATTGTGTATCGTCCGGGTCAGCCTCGATATCGGTTAATACAATCATTCGATGCTTTCCACTGGATTCATCCTGCCCGGTTAGGTGTGATGAATTTGGTGATTCGACTGTTAAATTATGGGTGCATGACCCAAGCATAAATATCGATATTATTACGATTGAAAATAATTTTTTAATCATTGTCAATATTATAAAAAATATATCCAACTTTGTCAACATTTAACGAAGCTCTTAGTCTTTAGCTTTTGGCTATTGGCACGGTCAATTTTATAGATTTGTAAAATCTATAATTTCACATTTCAATGTCTGAGCCTATAAACATAATTAAAAAGTTGAATGATCATGTCTCTAAAGACATCTATTGACAATCTAATATTATTATGCTATGCTATTATTAATATAAGGTGTATTCTGTTACACAGATATTTTTTAATTGATAAACATATTAATTTATCTAAAATAAGGAGTGTTATGATGCGAGTTATAATTTCTTTTGCAGTTAGGACAAATCATCATGGCTCTTACTGTAATTATTTGCTATGAGCCAATTTACTAAGATTCTTGTCGTATCACCTCTTTCAGATGGTAGGAGCTGGGTACTAAGAGAAGAATTTAGCTACGACGTTGGAGAAATAGGAAGCGATGACACAGTCAATGTTCCAGTAAACTTCATAACTGACTTTGCTAGCGTTCCTCGACCCTTTTGGTGGCTTTTCCCAAAATGGGGTCGTTATGGAAATGCAGCTGTTATCCATGACTTCCTCTATTGGAAGCAAAGTCGAAGTCGTAAACGAGCGGATGAGATCTTTTTGGAAGCGATGGGTGTTCTTAAAGTAAGGATATGCACACGTTACATTTTATTTTGGAGTGTGCGCGTATTTGGCTGTTTTGCATGGCATAGTAGGCGACGTCTAAAGAAAGCCGGTTGGACAAAGATTGCCATTAAAACACCTGAGAAGTCGATAGAGACACTACGTGACATCATAAAACAAACCAACTGACATAAACAACCCAATAGTCATTTTTGGGATTTTGCGGCATTACAATCTGAATATTAGCCCTTTGGGCAACACGCCCTCGAGATTTGACCCCAGCTACATAGAAAAAAAGAATCTCATCACGAGACAAAAGAACACAGAGAAAATTAAGTTTTTGTTTTTACAATTCAACTATTTTTCTGTTCAACTATTTAACTTAGATTCGAAGAATCCATTACGGCCATCGAAGTTCAATTAAATCATCCACTAATTCACGACTAGCACCGACTATTAAATTTGTTTGCTCACTAACATCATAATTAGTTATTATGTTCTTAACTTTATCTCCCCAAATATAACCGCC
>CAYWUC010000075.1:0-7184 GCA_964461395.1 uncultured bacterium | reverse complement strand
TAGCGAACGAGTTAAAGTAAAAAGATAGAGATTAAGGAAAAATAAAAGGCGGGTTTCCCCGCCTTTTTATTTTGTGTTTTGTCGGTATTTATTTGATCAAAACCATTTTTTGTTTTTCGCTGGTATTATCCGATGATACACTTATAAAATACGCGCCATTGGGAAGATTGCTCATATCGATATTTAGATCATAAGCGCCCTGTCTGTCTCCTACAATTTTTTCATCCAACAATATTCCCGCTATATTAAAAATCTTAAGTTTAACTTGTTTAGAAGCTGAATTGACAAACGAAATATTACAGATTCCCTGGCTTATTGGAGAAACATTAAGGTCAAATTTACCGTTTTCGGACTTGATATCATAATTTTCTTCTACACCGGCAGCCATTCTTATTTTACCCCATATGCGTACGGCATTCGCTGGATTACCGTTGATGTCTCCTGCCCAGTTCGGGAAAACAACCAGTATTTGAGAACCTCCGCCACTGGCCGCAGCAGGATTTGTTTCGTATGGTTCTATATTAAAAGATGCGATTGTATATATTTCGATTGTTGATCCGCCGGTGTTCACCGCTGCTCCCAGTACATTCTGAACTGTTTCGCTTTGACTATTTTGGCAGCCTACAAGATAGTTTGTACCGTCAAAAACAATAAAGGGAAATTGCTGTGTACCTGAATATGGAATAATGGGAAGTCCGGAAGCATCGAGAACGTAGCCGTTTTTATGGACTCTTGCCCCGTATATATCGGATGCGTTGCCATTTCGTTTGTCAAACCATACGACCATATAGTTTGTGCCGTCAAAGGCGACAGCTGGATAATACTGTATGTTGTCAGCTGTTGAAATTGCAAAACTGCTGTCCTCGATTGGAATTCCGGATTGATTTACTCTTACTCCGTAAATATCCGTCTCAAAAGTACCACTCCCGTAATCATCCCAAACTACGAGATAATTTGTTCCGTCAAAAGCAACCGATGGATGGTCCTGCCAGTAATCGTCGTCGGCAATGACATTTCCGGAAGGACTTAAAACACTGCCATCAGGCTCCACTAGTGTGCCGTAAATATCGTCGGTACTTACGCTGCCGCCGCGTTCATCTGCCCATACAACAAGAAAATTTGTCCCGTCGAAAGCGATTGAAGGGAATTGCTGCCTGCCTGTCGCGGTTGAAATAGCGATTCCGGGAGGATCCAGGACATTTCCGGATGTACTAACACGAGTGCCATAAATATCGTTTCCTGAACCGCTTCGGTCATCCTGCCAAACGACTAAATAAGTGGAGTCATTATCAAAAGCGACCGCGGGGTACTGCTGACTTCCTGTACTTGTAGAAATCGCGATTGCGTCCTCATTAAGTTGTCTTCCAGAGGCGTCGATAAGCGTTCCGTATATGTCTGGAGAGAATCCGCCGCTTCGAGCTTCCTCCCAGACTACAAGATAATTTGTTCCGTCGGACGCGACCGCGGGGTTCCTCTGATCTTGAGCGGAAGACGAGATTAGAATTCCATCTCCGTCGGTTACTGTACCTGATGAGCTTATCCTGGAACCGTAAATGTCAGTATATCCACCATTTTGATTGTCTCTCCATACGGCCAGCCATTGACCGCTGTAGGAGATTACTGCTGGTGTTACCTGTGTTACATCTATATTTGAGATAGCTATACCTGAAGCATCCTGTATCACCCCCGATTGGTCGACTCTGGTACCGTATATGTCGTAATTAGCGCCATCTCTCCTGTCGTACCATGTCACGAGATAGTTTGTACCGTCGAAGCTTACGGAAGGCATATACTGATTATCTGCCGCACTCGATATAGTTATTCCTGCCGGATTAAGAACATTTCCGCTTGTATCAATGAAAGTAGCATAAATATCGTTCTCAGAGCCGGATCGATAGTCATCCCAGACAACAAGATAATTTGTCCCGTCAAAGTCAATGGAAGGGCGGCTTTGCTCATCGGTAGCTCCGGAGATCTGAATACCCGCTGGGTCTAAAACATTTCCATCTTGAGCTACTCTTGAGCCGTAAATATCGTATACGCCGTCTCTTTGGTCCTGCCATACCACCATATAATTGTTACCATCGAAGGATACGTTGGGAAAATATTGGTAATCGGCAGCAGTCGAGATGGCAATTCCCGTGGAATTGAGTACAGTACCATCCTGAGAAACTCTGGTGCCGTAGATATCATACGTCCCACCTCTGCTGTCATACCAAACGACAAGGTAATTTGTTCCGTCAAAGGCGACTCTTGGGCTCATCTGGGCCCCTGTTGCGTCACTTATAATAAATGGTTCTGGATCGAGAAGTTCTCCCTCTTTGGAAACTCTCATTCCATAAATATCATATTGACCGCTTGTTTCCGCGTCATGCCATACTACAAGGTAATTTGTTCCGTCGAAAGCAATGTCCGGGTAAGGATCATTCTGGTCGCAGATTTCGATTAATATACCGGCGGGATCGAGAAGGTTACCGTTTTCGTCGATTCGAGCTCCATAGATATCCCAACCCCCGGCACGTGTGTCATTCCAGACGACAAACGCCGTTGTATCGTCGGTCGCGATACGTGCACTAGCCTGGTTTTTCGTAGCCGGAACATACACGACAGTCGTATCTATCAGGAATTCTCCCGCTCTAAGATTTCCTGATTGTGCATATAAGTTTAACGTTGTGAAGAGAGTAAATAAGAAGATAATTACAATAGTTGATTTTTTAACCATTAAAACCTCCTTTTATTTATAATAAAATTTTAACATACTATATCATTGTACTGTTTTTATATTATTTAGTCAAGGGGCGTGGTGTGGAGCATCGAGTCATTAATCACCAGTCACTGGTTAAAAAAACACAAAATATTCGTGTTATTCGTAAATAACTGCGTCATGCGTCGAGCGTCTTGAATTACGAGTCAAAAAAAACAACACAAAAAAATCAGTGTTGATCAGTGCAAATCAGTGGCTATTACTTTAGTTGATTCGAGATTCTAGTGAATCAGTAAATCAGTGAATTCGTGGATCAGTATCAACCCCTTCCTGTTTTTACTAATTAACCAATTTACTAATTGACTAATAACTAATCGGTTACTTAACGAACTGATGATTAAATTCCTTGACAATTAGTTCTTTCCTCATTAATATTCAAATTCAATCAAAAGGGAGGAAAAATGACAATATTTAAAAAAATTTTAATCGGTATCGGCGTTCTAATTATTTTACTTGTAATCATATCTGGTATATATCTTCTTATTCATGTTCAAGACGTCGCGGAACCTATGGAAGTTGGTTCTCCTGAGATGAATAAAAAGATTTTAATAGCTTCTCAGGGAAGTAAATACAAGAATATTATGGTGGATACACTTATTGCAAGACTTAAAACAGAGGATGTCTATATCAGTGTAATAGATATTTCGAACTTAAGTGAAATCGACCAGGAAGATTGGGACGCGGAAGTTATTATTAATACCACAGAAGGTTGGAAAGTTCCTGAGCCTGTTAAAGAATTTCTCGATAGAATAGAGAAACCGGATGAGGTGATACTTCTTATTACTTCGGGAAATGGTGTATGGAAATCGGAAGATTGTAAAGTCGATATTCTTACTTCAGCTTCGAAAGTTGCTGATATATCCGAAAAAGCTAATAGTATTGAGGAAAAAGTGAATTCACTTTTTGAGGAGTAAAGACTGAATAAGTTTCTATCTGCTTTTTAAAGATCCGCCTACCAGTCCGCCTATAAGACCAAGTATTCCGCAGTAGAGCGTGGCTATAATGATAGTGCTGCCTGATACTACGCCCAAAATTGCGCCGAACAGTGCGCCCGGAGGACCTCCGAATATTCCGCCTCCTATTCCACCCGCGGTTGTAAAGAAAAAAGTGGCAATTACTCCCAGTATTGTACCGCTCAGAAAACCGGCTAAGGCTCCTCTGCCGCTGCCTTTAGCGATAACGCCTGCAAGGAATCCAGCGAGAAGATGTCCTATAACCGGAATGTTTCCTAAAACCGCCATAGAAATCGATCCTACAAAGACCGCCAACAAAAACATTACAACCTCCTTAAATTTTTCTTATTTTATAACTTTCTCTTTATCTGTCAAGTTGGAAAAATGAAAACCAACACCCCCGTTCCCAAAAATATCAAACCACGAAATATACTAAATACACGAAATAATTTTTGTTGTTTTTAACTAGGGCCTAGGACCCGATACCTGGTATCTGGTATCCAAAATATGTTATCTAATAATTAGTAACTTATAGGTTTTTTCGTTGTTATGTCTTTTAACGAAGTAATAACCCGATGAAATATTGTCTATTTCTTCCATATCGATTTTTCTTCCCGTTATGGAAAAAATACTGATTTCTTCAGTGTATATTAATCTTTGAATATCAGGTAAAAAAAAAGTTCTTTTTCTGCTTTCCAGTAATTCTTCTATTGGTTGGTGATTCGGGAAGAGGTCGCCCCATTTATACCACAGGGGCGTGAAATAGGAAGCGTCGTGAGCGGAATCCGCAAAGGAAACCGCGAAAAGTGAATCGTTTGGCAGGAAAAATATTGTCTGCAAAGTTTGTTCGGAAGCCAGAGCGTTCATTATATTGCACATTCTGGCGACAGTTATTTCGGGATTTTTCTGAAGCGAGTCGATGACAATTTCATATCTCGGATCGGATATGGGTTCGTAATTAACTTCTTCATGATTGAGAGCCAAAAGATACCATGGATAAAGGTTTGTATCGTTTTCAGAGGTTCTGAAAGTGTCTCCGGATTCGTTTACACATTCTAAGACTGCCGCAGAGATTGTGGAAGAATCGACGTAGGGTATAACTGTATGGCAGAGCCATGAACCGGCATTGTTGACTTCAAGTACTTTTTCGTATATATCTTTAAAGTTTATAGTATCGTCTTTATTGAAGTCGGGGTCTTCGAATATTTCTCTTTGTACGAATTGAATGGGTTCCATTCGGGGAGTGGTATACGGTGTATTATAATGATATCCAACATTAATTGCTCCGAAGAGCATATCTTCGTTTATTCCTGAAATTGGCGCAATTATCATAGGATAACCAAAACTGACCCACGGTTTTCCGTTATCGGGTTCGAAGGTCGTTATAAGCCCTCGTTCTGCTTCGCCGATTTCATGCAGCAGATCAAAATTTCGTCCAATAATGATATTCCCTTTTATTAAAGTATCGTTTTCTGTTACCTTACCCCAGGCAGATAAAGAGCTGCAGCCTAAGGGTTGTCTACTTGAAAAGACATAACTTAAATCTAATACTGAGTTTGCCATAAGAATATCGGTTATGTTCAAATCGCGGTTTAGTTCGGGAATATAAATATCTTCTCCCGAAGCTACTATCCCGTCTATTAATCCTTCCGCGTCTTCTCTGTATTTCTCAGGTACAACGAAATATTTATTATAATTCGCGTGCACGTATTCGTAATCCAGGTAAGTCAAACCGACGATGTCAAAGAAAAAAGCTGAAAAGAAGTTTGTTATTCTTTTATTAAGCAAATATCCCTGCGCGAATCCCATTTCGTAATTGTTTCCCCATACATTAAGGATTTCCTGTTCACCATTGTAACGAAGAGAGCCATTAACAGCGCTAACGTTTAAAGTGATAATAAGAATTAATATAGCTAAAATAAGCTTTTTCATTTTCTACTTAGCTTGTAAAGTTTTTATTTGTAATTTTTTACTCTAAAATTGGCTAAGGTCAATTTTCGTTTCAATACTTATGTTGTTTTCTTCGAACCATCCACCTATCATTTCCAGGACGTATTTTACTGTTGTTGATTGTGAAGGATACTCCTTTAACGTATTGAGAGGGGTATCGAGTGGTTCCTTTTTCATTGTAATAATTTCTGAAATTGTACCATCCGACTCTATATAGGCAAGGTCGATATCGAAGTTACAGCCTCTCATCCAGAAAGTTTTTCTGCTCTCATATGGAAAAATAAATAGCATTCCGTGATCTTGTGCGAGTGTATCTCTATAGGATAATCCGAGTACCCGTTTCTGTTGCGTGTCCGCGATTTCTACCTGTATTATTTGATTTCCTAATCTTAAGCTTATTGTATTATCGTTTTGTTCGGGTTCTGAATTATCGCAACCTATTAAAAATATTAGCAGAAAGAAGAGGGTTAAAATATTTCTTTTTATAAATTTTTTCATAATTTCTTCCTTATTTTTGAAATTGAAATTAAATTTTATCCACATCTATCGATAAAACTGTGGATACCCCGATTTCTTCCATGGTTATTCCGTATATAAAATCAGCGTGTTCCATCGTAGCTCTGTTATGTGTTACTATCAGTATCTGAGAAGTTTCTGAGAATTCCCGTAATATATCATTGAACCTTTCAATATTGTTTTCGTCCAGTGGCGCGTCTATCTCATCCATAATGTAAATGGGAGATTGCCTTTTTTTCATTATAGCCAGAAGTAGCGCGACCGCGGCAAGAGTTTTTTCTCCGGTAGAGAATAACTCCATACTTTTGAGTGTTTTTCCTTTAGGTTTAACTAAGATTTCTATATCGGATTCAAGTATATTGGTGTCGGGTATTTTTATGTCGGCTTCCCCACCGGGTGAAAGTTTTGTATAGATCAATTTAAAGTCTTTTTTTATGCTTAAGATTGTTTCTTCAAATTCTCTTTTTGCTTTCCGGTCTATTTCTTCTATGGTTTCTTCTATGTCCTTTTTTGAAGAAATTAAATCCGAACGGTCCGTTTCAATTTTATCTAATTCCGCCTGTCGCTCTTCGTATTGATTTAAAGCGAGTGGATTTATAGGATACAGGCCTTCTATTTTTCTTTTTAACGTTTCGATATGTCCTTCTATGTTTTCTTCTATTTCTACTTTTTCTCCGTTTATTTCAACTCCGAATTCTTTAAATATTCCTTCTTGAAGACTATCTTTTTTGTGTTTTTCTTCCGAAACCGACATTTTTAAATCTGATATTTCTCTCTCTAATTTTTTGTTTTCTTCTTGTTTTGATGAGTATTCTGATTTTTTGTCGTTTAATATTTGTTCCGCTTGTTGTATTTTATCATTTAAGTTAGAATTTTTTTCTTTTAATTCTTCATATTTCTTTGTTTCTATTTTGATTACGGAATCCAATTCTTTAATTTCTTTTTCAAGGACTACTTTTCTTTCTATCAGTCTTAGTCCTTCTTTTAATCTGCCTATTTCT
>CAYWUC010000074.1:0-2058 GCA_964461395.1 uncultured bacterium | reverse complement strand
CACAACTAAAAATTAGGAACAACGAATCACACGAATAGCACGAATATAAAAAACTTTATTTTATATATTATAAAATTCATTATTAATTTATTTGTGTAATTTGTGTTATTTGTTGTTAAAAAAATGGGTTGCGGGGGAAATTAAAACTTTATTCTCTTTGTGGTTAATCCTTTTTTGAAAAGAATTTATCTACTTTCTGTATCGCTTCTTCCGGGGAATCGGCTTCTTCAAAAGGAAGGGGTATTTTGCATTTTATTCCTATTATTTTCTTTCTGTATATATTGCCAAAAGCGATTTCACTTTGTGTGCCCACAGAACCGTCGATTGCTATCAATATATCCGCGCTCCCGGCTATGATTACGTTTCGAGCGTGACTCATTCCTGTTACTATCGGAACGTCTACCCATTTATTGGCAGAGGCTCCGGAATTTCCGGGTAGTATTCCAATAACCAATCCTCCTTTTTCCTTGGCTCCTCTTGAAGCCGCTTCCATCACTCCTCCCAATCCACCGGTTATAAGAACATATTTTCTTTCTCCTATTAAGTTTCCCATTTTGAGGGCAAGAGAGTAAATATCTTTTGAGATTTTAGCTCCGCCTATAACTCCGACTACTTTCATCTTATCACAGCTATTTTTCCATAATACGGTTTGGCGTCACCCGCTTTTATAGAGTAGTAATAAATTCCATTAGAAACTTTTCTCCCTTTCCTGTCTCTTCCGTTCCATTCCACATAATTTGCCCCATATCTGGTAACGCCCGGTTGAAGTTCTTCTACTAATCTTCCCGCTATTGTGAATATTTTTATCTCAACCGATACTTCTTCTGAAAGATGATAAACTATTACGGTTTTATCCTTCATTGGATTCGGATAATTGTTGACATTCCAGAGTAATTCTTCTTCTCCTATTCTGAAAGATATCTCGGAAATAGTTATATTTCCGGCGTTATCTCTCGCGAACACTTTAAACTTTAAGGAATCGTTTAAAGCCGGAACATCATAAGAAAAAGCAACTTCTCCAGTAGTTGAACTGCCCGTTATATATGAAAATCTATCTGCCAAAAAATATTCATTTATATCATTGACGATGACCTGAATATTTGTCTTTTTTCTTAAATCGATTCCGCTGCTGTCCCTGACAACGAGAATGATTTCTCCCTTAGGAGGTATTAAATCTCCTCTTTCTATAACTCTGTTTTCTATTCTGAATTCTACAGAAGGCGGAATTGAATCTTCGGGAAGTGAACCTTCGGTAAAATATATAAGGGAAGAATTATACGATTCTTTTTCTCCTTTAGAATAGATGCGGATATTACCCGAATCGGACTCTATATCGTAAGGGATATTTATTTCTACCGTAAATGAATCACTGATTACAGGAGCGCTTCCTCTGAATAAAGTTTTTCCTTCTTTTGTTATTGGTACTGCGATGAAATCTTCGGTTCCTTCCGACGCGTCTAAAATTGTATCATAGCTCGCCTCTGTTATAACACAGAAAATTTTATCGGCTGAATTAGCAACATCTCCTTTTATTTCCAAACGGTCTCCGCCTAAAGCGGTATCGGGTAACGTAATATTAAGGGGTACAGAATCAAAAAGTATAGAAGTGGCGGGGTCCCCGAAGTATGTATAGGTCTTTTCCCCTCCGGCTTCTTTTGCGAGAAGAAAAACGTCACCTCCGGTCTTTACCGAATCGTTAAAAAGATTTTGTATCAACCTGCGTCCCAGAGTGCTATTAGTAAAGTAGTCGCTTGATCTACCCGCGGCGATTGAAACGATATTTCCTCCGTTTTTATAAAGATTCAAAGAGCTGCCAATACAATCTTCATCCGGTCTTTCAAAGTAGCCGACGTCACAAGAGCCAAAGTAATAGAAAGGAGTTTTTCTCCAGTTAGATAAAGTATTAACATCCTGAATCTCAAAAACGGATTCGTGGGCAATTTTTGTTAAATTGCCATGTCCGAGATATATTCCAAGAAGAGCTCCATCGTTCATTGCTTCCAGATGAGCTTGTTTTGCGCTGGGTTTGTTTCCGGACGGCCCCCAGGGATATTCCAT
>CAYWUC010000073.1:0-2629 GCA_964461395.1 uncultured bacterium | reverse complement strand
GCGCTGTATTCTGCAAAGCTTTCGTTTAGCCAATCTTCCCAATTACTGGGCGCGCCGCACCACCAAAAGTGAGCAATTTCATGGGCTACATACTGAATAAAATCTGTCCGCTCGTTCAAATAACTTGAATCGCTCAAACCGCCAAGGAAAAGACCTCCGATTCTTGAATATCCTCCGCCCTTATCACGTTTTGATACAACCAGGCACATGTCCTGAACCGGTATCTTCCCGAACCAATTGCTGTATGTTTGGTAAAAATCTTCAATATCTGCCTGAATCGAATCAACGGTCGCGTCAGATAAAGTACAATTGACAATCTTGAAAGATTGATTCAATAATTTCGTTTCCCTGATCGTTAAATCCTTTGATGCACAAATGATAAAATCATAAACTGGAAATTCGGTTTCAAAAATCTTCTTATTGTCCTTTTCTGTGGATTTACCAATAGCAAAAACATTAAAATCTGGGTCAATATCTACAGATACTTTGTAAGTAAATAGACCATTAATTGAGGGATACCAGGGGAAATACAATCCTATCTCAATCCAATCGGCGCCAATAACATTTGCACTCCAATCAGGCCACTCTGTGATTCTTCCTTGGTATGAGAACTCGACATTTAATATATCTCCCCTATGGAATTTATTCTTTGCGGGATATATTATTTTCATTGCGTCAGGTAACCATCTGACATTTGTATTGCTCGTATCTAATTGATAAGAATTATCCCCATTTATACTAAAATTACTTATTACAAATTTTTTGTGGAGATTGAATGAGAGTTCATCCAAGCTATCCTGCTTAACCATGTACTTTAAGCTGCCAGAAACTTTAATGAATTGTTCGGCTGGAATAATTTTTAATTGAATATCATAATGTGAATAATCTAATTTGTGCAAGTCCGGGCTGCCATTGCACGCAGCAAAGGCAACAAAAAAAACAATAGCAGATAAATAAAATAAATTTTTTTTCATATGTCCTCCATAAATATGTTATTACCTCGATATTAAATCATTCTTTTCTTTATTAAATGGTAGGATTTAATATATTTTTAAATAGACATTTTTATTGCATAGTCACATAACATAGTTTATACGTACTAATATTAACCGTAGAAAATCCATTGTTAAGCCGTATAAACTGATTTCGAAATTTCTGGTTGACTTAATATTCGTCAACATGTTATCTATATGTCTTATTAAATATTATATTATAATTATAACGGGAATACAATCTCTGTCAATATAAGATTTTAGTAGCCGGTGGTAATTGGTGTTCGAAAAACCGTAAAGAATGGGCAGGTATTTTGAATGTTTTTTCGAACTCCCTTTCCCACCTGCAACCCACACCAAACTTTCCACCCCATGCTCGTCCGCCTCGCACGAGGGCGCTCGGCGACCTCGCTTTGACGGCGACCGCCCTTCCGCGGAATCTTCGCCAACTGCGTCGGCTCGCTTCGCGGAATAGGCTCGGTGATTTCCAAACCCTTGAATGTATCTCTTCGGCAAATAGAAAATGTCCAACGAAATTTCGGAAGAACCGTAGGATACGGACTTGATAAGACTTTGAAAAAGCTGGGGTCGCTCGGTTGGGGCAGTTTCGCCAATCTTTTTTGAAAAATATTTTAAGTTTTCTAAAACTATTTTTGTTTCAAACTTTTATCCGTAAGAAATTCAAAAAACAAGACCTGACCCCTTTACTTTTTTAATATGGTTGAGAGATCGGTGTAAATAAATAGTATAAAAAAAAGGGAGTGGTTACCTTGAACCCCTGGTCTCTTTTGTTAATATTTTCTGAAACTATTTTTGTTTCAAATTTTTTTTTAATATTTGTAGAAAATTCAAAAAACAAGACCCGGCCCCAATATGGAAAAATGAGGCTAAGTAAAGAAAATTTAAACTTATCCATTGGATTTGATTGTTTCTTCATTTCGTTTTCCACCTAGGAGCTTACGTTTTGATTTGTTTCGCTTCCTCTAGCTGTAAGAATAACCAAAATAACGCAGACACTCAGGGGCAGTCGTTCAAATCTGTATAACGGTCTGCATCAGTTGCCAAAATCTACGATGCACTGAACATTTAAATTCGAAAATAACTTGATACGAGTAGCCTGCGAATCGAAATTGCAATTCGCTGTTTCGGCCAACTGGATGCGATGGTTATGTGTTTTTTTAATATTGTCTAACATTTATTTGGTTTTTAAGGATTGCTCAAACCAATCAGCGATTTCTTTTCCTCCGATATCTTTTATAAGATTTAGAAAGTCTAACGTATTGTTTACTTTCTTATCTATTCTTGCCTTACACAATTCAAGAAATTTATTATTACCGATCTTTTCTTCAAGTTCACTCAACAATACCACCCCCTTACTATATAACACTTGCTCGGCTGAGGGATCGTTCCTTGATATACCCCAAATCGGAGGTGTATTGATGCTTTCATTTCTCTTTATTTTTAACTTTGTATTGAACTCTTCTTTACCACGTAACTTTTTTATCACCTTCATTGCGCTGTATTCTGCAAAGCTTTCGTTTAGCCAATCTTCCCAATTACTGGGCGCGCCGCACCACCAAAAGTGAGCAATTTCATGGGCTACATACTGAATAAAATCTGTCCGCTCGTTCAAATAA
>CAYWUC010000072.1:0-6434 GCA_964461395.1 uncultured bacterium | reverse complement strand
CATTTTTTACCTCCTTTTTCTTTCAATTTAAACACACAAATCTATTCGTTGCTTACTACTCATTACTAACCAATAGAACTTCTCTTCTCTTTTAATCCACAATCTCGTATTTACCTCTTATAATTTTAGCGTTTGGAGGATTGTACTGGATTCTTAATGTTTTCATTAGTCTCTTAAACCGGACAAGACTTGTTGTTTTTCTACTTCTCTGTAATTTTACCATCGAAGAGTGTATTTTCGGAGATATTTTTTTATCGACCTTATCATCTTTAAGCACCTTGATTTCCCTTATAGATTTCTTCCAACCAAGTCCAAAAAAATGGAAAACAAATTCTTCTTCATTTACAATTTCTGTATATTTTTTCAATACTTCTTCTTTAAACTTTATCTTATTCCCATATTCCTGTGAATGTTTCCTTAATCTATCTACCATAAAACTAAGAGAAATCTTGCCCAGAGCAGCTTCTTTATAACTTCCTCCTACATCAGAATGTACCCCGGGAAGCCAGACTTCCTCAACTACTTCGGGTTTATAATTCATAAGTGTCGGCACATAGGCATTTCTAGTCTCATCCAGACAAACGCAATGAACAGCTTTTTTTACGTTCTCTGCCACATGCATATCTTTAAATAGATTCCATCGCGCGAATGGAATTCCCAAAATATTTATGGGTATCCCAAAAGCCCCCACAGTATCCCATACACCCAAAAATTCTACATCGACGCCATGTTTTTTACCTTTTGAAATATAGCGTACGAATCTATCTTCTATATTCCTCGTTGTTTTATTGGCAGCCGTTTCCCATATTACCTTAATGTTTTCCGGAATACCTTCCTTATAAACTTGATTGGCAAGCATTCTCGCGCTCGCCGCACCCCTGCTGAAACCAAAAATATGAATCCTGTCTCCCATTTGGTATTCCCTTGCAATTGTCGCATAAGCTTCATCTCTTATTCTTTTTTCATCCCTTCCTGTACCTCCGCATATGTAAGACGCCCAAAAACCATAATCATCATCGTTTCCAATTCCCCTAAAATATCTTGAGATTTGCGTCTCAGAATCCTCTTCCAATGATTTATATAACTTAACAACATTAGTAACTAATCCGCTCCCCTGCTTACCGTTTTCATCATTCCAGGTACCGTCCATAAATACAAAAAAGTTCCTTTCTTTAAGTTTTGCATTAAAATTTTTTCTGTATTCTTTTTCAATTCTCATTGCCAATTCTCTGCTACTTGAAATTTATACTCTTATATTTCTTCAAAAAGAGAATATTCCAATCCTCATGATTTGCAAGCTCCTTCACTGTATACAACTCAATATTTTCGTGGTTTAGAATCGACTTATCAACTTTAAATATTGGCTTATATTCGAACGGAACCTTATCTACACACCCGAGTTTTAATTCATTATCCCTATAGAAGGGATCTGGAATAAATTCATTTACAAGTAAATCGGTATGCAAACATCCGGGAACACTCGCCTCGAGCCATTCTTCACTTCCAATTATACGAAATTTCCAGTTATCCTTAATCTCAAAAACCATTTTACTTATTTTATATATATACTATAATTATGTCAAGGCGGATAAATCATTTAAAAAGAACGACAATCTCTACATGTTCGGCATGCGAGAAAAGGAGGCGGAGCGTGTTTTAAAAAAAACAAATATTTTTTCTCTGTGATCTCTGTGCGTTCTTTTTTCTCTGTGTCCTCTGTGGTAAAATTAGTTTTTGTTGGTACGGGGGCGACTTGACATATCAAGAATAATTTCTAATATACTCGTATGAATAAAGAAGTTCATGTTTCCGTTTCCATTCTCGGTGAAGATTTTTCTGTCCTCAGAGAAGTATTAAAAATCATAGAAGATGCGGGAGGAGATTCCGTACATCTCGACGTTATAGACGGTGTTTTCGCGCCAAATCTCTCTTTCGGACCCGTTGTTATAAAAGGTATACGAAAACTAACCAAACTTCCTCTTCACGCGCATTTAATGATACAACATCCTGAAAAATATCTCGAGGATTACATCGATGTTGGCTGCTCTAAAATCTATTTCCATCTGGAATCCGAAGGGAATCCTGATAAAATAATAGAAAAAACACACGAAATGAACGTCAAATGCGGAATAGTCCTCAACCCCGATACTTCCGGAAACAGTGTTAAACCTTATTTAGAAAAAATCGACGCTGTTCTAATAATGGGAGTATATCCGGGATTTTCCGGACAGAAATTTATTCCCGAGGTTCTTTCAAAAATCGAAAATTTAAGAAGGATTTCTCCTAAACTCGACATAGCAGTCGACGGAGGAATAAATGATGACACTATCGATTCTATTCTAAATTCGGGGGCAAATGAAATAATCACGAATTCCTTCGTTTTCTCTTCAAAAGATAGAACTAAAGCCGTAAGGCGACTTAAAGGTTTAAATGAGTGAAAAAATAGTAATACTGGATTTCGGTTCCCAATATACTCATCTAATCGCAAGAAGGGTCAGAGAACTCAAAACCCATGCGGTTATACGTTCCCCAAAAACGCCCGCAAAGGATATTAAAGACGCGAAGGGAATAATTCTCTCCGGAGCACCATGGAGTGTCATCGAAAACAACGCTCCTATACCCGATAAAGATATTTTTAAATTGAATATTCCTATCCTGGGGATCTGCTACGGCTTACAATTACTCGGCAAAATTTTCGGAGGAGATGTCCTGAGTTCGAAGAAAAGAGAATACGGAAGCGCCGAATTTTCTCCTTCCAACGATCCTCTGTTTAAAGGGATTACCAGTCAAACCACAGTCTGGATGAGTCACGGTGATAAATTAACCAAATTGCCGGCGGGCTTCGAAGTTATCGGAAAAACAAATAATTCTGAATTTGCCGCCATAAAAAAAGAAAAAATCTATGGTCTTCAATTTCACCCGGAAGTAACACATACCGCAGAAGGCAAAAAAATTCTGGAAAATTTTCTTTATTCAATATGTAAAGTAAAGGGGGACTGGACTTCTTCCTCCTTCTTACATATAGCACAGCAAGAAATCATCGATAAATACAACAAAAAAGGTAAAGTGGTGCTTGCTTACAGCGGAGGAGTAGATTCAACAGTATCCGCGGTTATAGCAAAAAGAATCTTAAAAGAGAATTTTATACCAATTTTTGTCAATACAGGGCTCATGAGAAAAGGAGAATCAGAAGAAATAAAAAAAATATCCGAAAAACTTAAATTAAGGGCAAAAATTGTTAACGCTCCCAAACGTTTTTTAAATGCGCTTAAAGGCGTTATCGACCCGGAAGAAAAAAGAAAAATAATAGGCAGAGAATTCATAAGAATATT
This sequence comes from uncultured bacterium, assembly GCA_964461395.1. Taxonomy (GTDB): domain Bacteria; phylum Hydrothermota; class UBA3072; order UBA3072; family UBA3072; genus JAFGHJ01. The sequence goes on along the minus strand of CAYWUC010000072.1, from coordinate 3,102 downwards.
CGAAAAAGAAGCAAAAGAAATAAACGCTGAATATTTAATTCAAGGTACTCTATATCCGGATAGAATTGAAAGCATTTCTGACGTAGGCCCGTCTCACACAATAAAAAGTCATCACAATGTCGGAGGATTGCCGGATGACCTGAAACTTAAATTAATCGAACCCTTAAAAGATTTCTTTAAAGACGAAGTCAGAGAAATCGCGAAATTGTTAAAAATTCCGGAAAAAATTTTCAAGAGACATCCTTTTCCCGGACCCGGTCTCGGTGTAAGAATTCTTGGTGAAATTACTGAAGAAAGTGTAAAAATCCTGCAGGAAGCCGACCGTATATTCATAGATACTCTAAAAGAACTCGACCTTTACAACTCGATATGGCAAGCATTTGCCGTATTTATACCTGTTAAAACGGTTGGAGTTATGGGCGACACCCGTACATACGCGAATTTGATAGGACTCAGAGCTGTTACAAGCGAAGACGGAATGACCGCGGACTGGTTTGCTTTCAAAAAAGAAGATTTAACGAAAATAGCTCGTCGCATAATGAATGAAGTCTCCGGGGTTAACAGAGTGGTATACGACGTTAGTTCCAAACCCCCAGCAACTATTGAATGGGAATAATTCTTCTTTTCTTCTCAATATCTGAACTCCTTTTACCTTCAGGTATCCAAATACTGAAAGATGGAAAATGTAAAACAAAACAAATTTCATTAGGCCTCGAGTTAAACCCTACTGCAACAATAAATCAAAATGCAAGAAGATTATTCGAAAAAAGCGGTTATAATTATTTTTATCTAACAGATGTAGATTCCACTAAATCTCTCTCTAATTTCATAGCTTTACTTTCCGAAAATAAGCTTTTCTCACCAAAAAAGGAAAATGGTCCTACAAATTTACTACGTCTTGTTTTAAACGATTTTAACGGAAATGGGTCTCCTATTGTTAATTTAACTATTGGGATTACGGGAACGATAAGTGAAATGAAAATAATAAATATGGTTAATACAATTCCAGACACACTAATTTCCAATTCTAATAATTATTATAAATTAGATAGAATTATAGGTAAACATATATTTCGAAGAAACGAAAACTTTATTGCGAATATTTCTCCTCCTCCTTTTTCCGAAGATTTCTGTACTTTTCTTGTGTTTATTAAGCTTATGAATAACCGAAACCTTAAGGTTAAATTTTCACCGGAAACAGCCCCTTCGCCTTTCATAATTTATGCTTCGGGCAACAAAATTAAAAATATCGCTATAAAACCCAAAAAACCAGAAATAAAGAAAGCAATTTCAGACGTATCAAATTGGCTCACGGCTCTTTCTTTAACGCAAAATCGAAGCAGATTTATGATTTTATATTCCTCTATGGGAATAGAACAAAACACTATTAAAAACTGGCTTGAGGAGCTTAAAAAACTAGAGTCAAACGACATCGAAAAAGTATGGAAAAAATATTTGCTTGATGGTTTCGTGGCCTCTCTCGACTCGAATTCGATTCGAATATTGAAAAAATTGTTTCCGGAAAGCAATATTGTAGAATGAAAATGAGAATAACTCAGTGGGTTGTACTGGGACTCCTTCTTCTTACACTTTCCCATCCCGTATTTCACTTTAAAAAAGATATTCCACTTTACGGAATCTTATTGCTGGACGAAAGCGAATCAATGAAAAATATAAAAAAAAGAAAAATAGAAGCACCGGTTTCTTTGAAAACTTTTCATTTCGATAAAAATAAGAAAGGAACAAATATAGGTAAAGCTATGATTGAATCATTTGAAAAATACTCCGAAGCAAGTTTTATAATCCTATTTTCCGACGGTTCGAATACCAGAGGAAAAAACCCAATCGAGGCAGCAGGAAAAATTGGAATACCTGTATATTTTGTGCTTCCGGAGGAGGATGGAATCAACACCGGTTTTATATCAGTTTACGGTCAAAGTTCAGCTCTCGAAGGAGACTCTGTTACAATTAAAATTTACCATAAAGTCCCAGATGAGGCTACCATTGAAATAAACCACAACGGAACAATTAACAAAAAAGATATCATGAAAGAAGGGATTTTAAATTTCCCAATTCTACCGTCCATCGGCAAAAACAACATGCAATTTAATCTTTTAATCAAAAACGAAATAGTAGATAGGGCAATTTGGTCTATAGATGTTAAGGAAAAACGAAAACTTTTAATTGTAACTGAAATCCCTAACTGGAATTACAAATTCATAAAACGATATTTTGAAGATAAAAGCTGGAAAGTCGAAGATTATGAAAAAGATAACATAAAAAACGAAAACATATTTAATTATAATATACTTTGCATTCTTGAAAATCCGGATAAACACAAAGAAAAAATCGAAAAATATTTACTTAAAGGAGGAAATGTAATTATATTAAGCTCCACATCTCCGAATCTCGATTTTCTACCCCTTATCGCCTCTACATTAAGCAAATATTCAGGAAAACTCCCGGAAAGTTACTATTTAAAAGTAGGAGGAGTAAAAAGTAATGCTAAAACTCTTGAATTGTCGGGAGAAAAAGTAGGGTACTCTATGCCTTACGGAAAAGGAAACGTTTTTCAATTGGCTTACCTCGAGCTCTGGAAATTAGCTCTTTCGGACAAAAAAATATATTCAGAAGATTTCCTTAAAGAATTAATGGAGAATTTAACGGAAGAACTAACACAGGAAGAAATGAGCGTATCTTATTCTAAGAAATTACCGGAAGGAGAAGACTTCATACTTAAATTTAATAAAAATAAAGATTTGGATAAAACTTTTTTTTGGGACGGGCAAAGAATACCAGTAACAGAAGATTCCTTAGTAATAAAAAACCCTTCCGAAGGTTTACATCATTTCAAAATCACCCTGCCATCACAAAGCATAGAAGATTCAGTTTTGATTGTAGCTGAAGGGGGCGATAAAATAGGCATAGATTCGACTATGCTCTATAGTATCGCAGATATATGCGGAGGCGGAGAATGGGATGGTTCCCTGCGTAGAGAAGATTTTCAAGTAAAGGAAAGAGAAATATGGATAAATCTCCGTCATAATTGGTTTTTTATCAGTTTGTTACTATTAATTCTATTCTCAGATTGGGTACTCTGGA
>CAYWUC010000071.1:0-3864 GCA_964461395.1 uncultured bacterium | reverse complement strand
GACCGAAAAAATGAAAAAAAGTGTATTAAAAATAATCATGATTTCCTCTTATTTAAGTATAGTTAAAGATTTGTTTGAAATGTTTATTAAACTAATGACGCTTTTAGTTTCTCCAAAAGTTATTTTTTCCCGAGGATATTCAATTTTTTTCAAAAGATTTCCCGTTTCACCTTCAAAAACAAAAAGTGTAGAGCTTTTCCAGCCCTTTCCTTCTTTTCCAATAATAAAGACTTTATCTTCTCTAATTTCTAATTCTCTAAATCTTGGTACATCCTTGGGCCATCTTTTTTGTCTGGGTCCCGGTGCCCACGCTTCTTTATGTTTCCAAAGTATATCTCCATCTTTTGTATTGAAACACCATAAATAACCAACTCCAGATATAACATACACTCTTAACCCATCTTCTGAAAATTTGACAACCATATCTCCTCTAATTTCAAGAGGTACTTGCCATTTTAAGTTTCCACTCCAATCGAAAAAGAACAGGTACTGCTTCCAATCTAAAGTTAATGCACCTGTGGATATTTTATCAAGAATTACAGCAAAACCTTCATCCTCACGTTCAGCCATTTCTCCTGTTCTTGCCGAAAATCTATATTCGGGAAGGTCGCAATGTCCTAATATTTTTCCATTTTTATCGATAATATACAGGTAAGTTGGTTCTGTCCCGGTTCCGGAAAATGATAGTATGGCAAACTGTCCATCAGGTGAAAATTTTGCGAAGAAAGCAGCTGATTTCTCTTTATCTGGGTTCTCGATTTTTTTTATTAAATACCCATTTTTATCATATAAATAAAAAGAACCTCCTGTTTGAAACGGTTCTTGCCAGTCCAAGTTAGCAGCTATCATAAGCCCTTCGTCTGAAACCGCCACCGGTGATGGGCCTTGAATCTCAACGATTTCGTTTCCTCTTGAATCGTATAATACACCGCCTGAATATTTGGGGTTATATTCAGTCGGTTGCTTACTCACCAATAAATGTTTTTTTTGTGGAGATGAATAAATATAATCAGCCCCCTTTTCCCAACTAATTGCTATACTTTTTAAAATTGAATTATTACTATTGTAAAACCTGAGTTCTTTAACGTAATAGGAACTATTTTTGGTTCTAGTAGCACGGGAACTAACTTTCTCCCCTCTGCGTGATATCTTAACAATACTAGGATATTCAATCTTTAATTCACCTCTTGTTTTAACTCTATCCACATATCCTTGTTTCCATCCCAATGATTTAGCAGTTTCAACCGGCACTGTCGCCGTATCGAAAATAGCATCGACTATTACTTCATTGAGATTTTTCTCATAAACAGTATTTAGTTCTATTTTTGGAGAATCATCCTGCGCTGAAACCGGGAACCTTGCTGAAAGTGTAACAATAGACAAAACAATTAATATGTACTTTTTAAGCATCCTAAACCTCCCTTACATATTTACTTCTTTCAAAATCCATAATTTAACGAACAAATTATATTAAAGTCAGATGAACTTGAAATAGCGTCTATCACTTCAGGATAATTGCTGTTTCCAGAATTCCAGCCAACTGCTAATTGTAAATACTTAAATGAAAAAACGCCTTGAATAAATCCGTTCCACTCTGGGTTTGTATTCCATGCGTCTATCTCTAATCCCATGCTTATATTATCAAAACCAAATCTTTGTTTCAGAAAAGAATTTACTATCTTGAGTTTTCTTAAACGGGGGAAAACATCTATTCCAATATAGTACCAATCCAAGGGTTGATATATAAGACCGCCACGGCCACGCAATTGCATTGGATCATAAATGATATCACCAGCAAAAGCTACACGAAATTTATCATTTATTACCAATAAAGTACCCATATCTAAACTATTATCCCTTAGCTGGAGACCAGCAGCAAAAATCCCAAATCTCCTGGCTACAATCGGGAATTTTGTGTCTTGGCCTGATTTCATAGCAAAATAAAAACCAAAAGCGTAAAGTGAAATAAATGCATTACTTTCTAACCTGATTTCCATAAATGAAGAAGAAATACCTCCGTCTAAAGAAGATTTTATTTGCTTAATGCTAATTCCTAAATCTGTGAGAAAATTAATCTGAAATTCTTTATTCACGCTTATGAAACCCAATGCACCCGGATTATTATAAACCGACGTAGGGTCATTAACTTCAGCCATTAGTCCTACTAAAGAAGGAGTATACGCTTCCTCTTCAATCGATTGAAACATAAACAAAACACTGAAAGAATAGAACAATCCGATCACATTTTTCTCACAATTGTTGTGCTATTAAAATTCATGCTTTCACCTCGTAATCATAGTTTTATACGTTTTTCTATCTTTCCCAATTTCTACTCTTACAAAATAAATTCCTGAATTTTTGCCATTCCAGGTAAGCGAATAATTGCCTCGAGATTGTATGGCATCGACCAAAAAAGCAACTTTCTGTCCCAATATATTATATACATTTATCTTCACTTTTTCTCTACTGACAACATTATAATTTATCTTAACATTAGAAAAATTATTTATGATTGAAGAAGTCAGTAAGACTTCCTTCTTTTCTTTAATACCTGCTCCGCCTGTATATCGTATAATGTAGAGTCCATCAGAGCAATCCGCCACATAAATTAAGTTATCCTGAGCCCAAACTCCATATGCATAACTCCCTGTTTCATAGAAACCCACTTCCGAAGGGTCTGCAGGATCCGATACATCAAGGATACGTAAACCACCTGAACCATCGGCTAGATAAGCAAGCGTATCTTGTACAAATATTTTTTCAGTTGAATTCGCAGTTTCATAACCACCTATAGAATCTGGATTTGCGGGATCCGATATATTTATTATATGTAGATTGCCCCATTCTTCTAACAAGTAACCGAGCGTATCTACTACATATATATATTTAAAGCCTTCCCCGGACCCATAAATCCCTTCCTCTGAAATTACTTGCGGGTTTGAAATATCTACGATTCGGAGCCCATTATCCAAAGTTACAATATAAGCGAATGAACCTTGAACGTGTATACCCCACGCATTTCCGACATTTAAACAAGCTACTTTAAATGAAAATTCGGGATCGCTAACATTGAAAACACAAATACCTGAATCCGCATCTGCTATATAGGCGAGTGTATCTCTTACATATGCATTTAAGACAAATCCACCTGTATTGCAGACCCCCATTCGAAAAGGTTCCGATGGATCTGAAACGTTGACAATACAAAGCCCTGAATCACTGCTTGCTAAATAAGCTAAAGAGTCTTGCATATATACACTCCAGGTTAAATTTCCTATCCTATGGAATCCTAACTCTAAAGGTATGGTAGGATCTGTTATATCAACGACTTGGAATCCTTTATAAAAATCTGCTATATAAGCAAGTGTATCTTTTATATGTAGATCATAGCTGTATCCCTTTGTCTCATAGCATCCTATCTCTGAAGGTATCATAGGATTTGATATATCAATTATGCGAAGACCTTCCCAGGCATCCGCCAGAAGAGCGAGAGTACCTTCTAAAAAAATACTTTGTCCCATTCCGTTAGTATTTACGGTTCCAACTTCAAATGGAGAACCAGGATTTGAAACATTTATGATTCGAAAATCATTCAAATATGTACCAACATATGCAAAGCCATTTCTAACATTTACACTCAAAGAATAGGTACTGGTATTAAATAATCCGATAGAATCAGGATTAGCAGGATCTGATATATTAAATATATAGACCCCACTAGTCTGATCTGCAACATAAACTATAGTATCTACAACACTTATATCACAAGCATAATCATTCGTATTAAAATATCCAATTATATCTGGAACAGTAGGATCAGATACATTAACAATGCAAAGGCCGTCACTTCCATTAGCTATATAT
>CAYWUC010000070.1:0-3531 GCA_964461395.1 uncultured bacterium | reverse complement strand
TATTACGGTGTAAGCGTAGAAAAAGTCGAAGAAGCATTAAAAGCGATAGAGTATCCCAATGTACAATCCATACAGATAATATTCAATATGTTCCGTCATAGACCCTCAGAACTCTTTTTCGAACAGGCAAAAAAACGAAAGGTAGGTATTTTAGCTCGTGTTCCTCTTGCTTCAGGAATGCTAACCGGGAAATTTAAGCCGAATACGACCTTTGATTCCGATGACCACAGAAATTTCAATCGCAGGGGTGAAGCTTTCGACCGGGGGGAAACTTTCTCCGGAGTCGATTATGATACAGGATTAAAAGCTGTAAACGAATTAAAAGTAATATGTCCGGAAGGTATTAGTATGGTACAATTTGCCCTACGATGGATTTTAATGTTCGACGCGGTTACCTGTACAATACCGGGCGCAAAGAGACCATCCCAGGCAGAGGAGAATTTTTCTGTTTCGGACCTATCTCCCCTATCCAATGAAACTATGAAGAAAGTAAAGGATATATACAATAAATACATTCGTGAATCTGTACATCACTATTGGTAATATCTATGAATGAAATAATTGCTAAATGTGGTTGTAATTGCAGTAAGTGTCCGACTTATAAAGAAAATCTTAATACTAAGGAAGATCGCATACATTGCAGCTGGGGCTGGAAAAGATATTTAAATATCAGTTTAAGTCCTGAAAAACTTAGATTATGCGATGGATGTCAGACTTCAGATGATATGAGAAAGGTGTATTATCTGAATTGCATGGTTAGAAAATGTACTATGGAAAACGGTATAGAAAACTGCGCATACTGTTCATTGTATCCTTGTAATGAATTAAAAAATCTACATATAACGTTTGCTCATGACTTTAAAAAAAAAGTTGAAAAAAGGTTAGGAAAAAAAATCCCACATAAAGATTATCTGGACTTTATAAAGTGTTACGAAGGTCTTAACTACTTAGATAATATTCGGAAAAATATTGAGAATAATAAAATAGTAGAGTTCAAAAAGTTTTCGATAAAATCGAAACTTGTCTCGTTCCCGGAAGATATAAAAAAGAAAGATAGAATCATTTATAAATCATTATACAATCTTATAGATAAAATAAATGGTTCTGTTGAAAATATTTCATTTGAAAAACGGGAATCCCTGAAAAAGAAAAGACCTCAGATGTTAACACTATTATGGACTTTTGGGCTTTATGGAAAATTCAACAAAAAAGACGATGAATTTTTGACTATAAACAGTCTGGATTATGCAAAGGAAAAAAATCAGAGCATGTATGATAAATTAATGAATTACTTCGATATGTTTAAAGATTATTGTGTCGAACTTGAACTCACACCATTAATTGAAAAAGGCTGGAAAACTCCTACCGGTGGACTAAGGGTAAAAATTGGCCATAAAGATGACCCAATATGGATTATGACTCTATCTTTCAAATCTGATATAGGCGGAAAAGAAGGCCTTGTTGCTCTGGGTAAATTTTCCAAAAAGCTTTCATCTAAATATGGCGAAGAAGCATTTAAACATTTTTCCAAAGCAGATATGAAATCCTTATTTTAACAAAGATTAAAATTCGGAAAAAGGAGGAATTAATTATGAATATTGTATGGTTTTTAATTATCGGAGCATTGGCTGGTTGGCTTGCGGGCAAAGTGATGGCGGGAAGAAAAGGATATGGTATTTTAGGCAACATTGTTGTAGGATGTATAGGCTCACTGGTTGGAGGATTCTTATTCGACCTATTGGGGATTTCATTATCGTTGGGAATTAAATATGAAGGGTTAATCACTTCTCTAATTACAGCTTTTGTAGGTGCTATAATATTACTGATTATAATAAACTGGCTTAAGAGAAAATAAAATTAGTTCGAGTCACGAACTAATTTTGTTAGTGAGTTAATGCGTGGGTGCGTAGACGCGTTCAAAAACAAAAGAATCTTGTAAATCTGCGTTTATGTGCATCCTATTTTTTTTTAAATTTTCAATTTGCAATTTACAATTAAATACTGAGAAGTCCTTACTTCTTTGTGGTCTTTGTGGTTCTTTATCCAAAACCTTGACAAATAGTATCTTTAAATTAATTTAATAACATGGATATTGGTTTGAATTGGAGGCAGTTAGATAAGCCTGTAAATTGGGCAAAAGTTTTTGGCAACAAAAATCCCGTTGACTGTGAAATTGGATTTGGAAATGGAGAATTCCTCGTCAAAAAATCCGATCTTCATCCTGAAAGAAATTTTTTCGGTATCGATTACGCAATCGAATCTTTCAGAAGAGCTAAAAAAATTATCGAAAAAGCAAATATACCAAGCGTCAAATTAGTCTGCCTGGAAGCGAAAGCTGTTTTTATTGTTCTGATACCGGAGAAATCACTTTCGCATATATATCTTAACTTTCCTGATCCATGGCCAAAGAAAAAACATTTTAAGAACAGATTACTAGATAGAGATTTTTTTACGATAGCAGCTTCCCGTTCCACAAATAAAGGAAAAATAATTATAGCAACAGATGATCCTTTCTATAGAGATTTTATACTTGAAGAAATGGCTGCGGTTCACCTCTGGGAATCCTTATTCCAAAAAGGATGGACAGACGAACTGTCCGATCACTTCTCCACTAAATATGAAAAAAGATGGAGAAAAGAGGGAAAAGAAATCTTTTATATGATGTTTCAGAAGAAAGCCGATATCGAGAAAAGCTTTCGAATGAAAGAATATAAAATACAGGCTAACATAACGCTTCCCAATTTCTCACTTTTAAAATTAAAAAAGATCAGAGGTGAATCAATCTGCAAGAAGGATTCTGTTTCTAAATTATTAAAAATCATAGAGAAAAAAAATGGCTATACTTTGACCGTTTTCCTGAAAGATGATACATTAATCAGAAAAGCAGACCTAACGATTAGTAAAAAGGATAGTAACAAATGGGAACTTAAAATTCCCGAAAAACTGTTCCGTACCCGTTCACTTAAAACATTTATCAGTAAACTAAAAACTCTCGATAAATAAAGAAGCAGAAATCAGAAGAATTATAAAACCCAACCAAAGAAATAAAAAATAGGCTGGTATTAAACCAAAGTGGAAAATATACGTAGTCAAAATAATATGCAAAAAGAAATCAAAGCCCAGAAGAATAATCGTTAGAAGGTATGCAATAATATACGGCAAAAGCTCGTTCTTAATATGTTGATATATCTTTTGAAATCTTATTGCATCAATAAAAGACCCGGAGTCAGAAAATAGAATTAGACTCATCGGCAGAAAAAACATCACAATAAAACTTAAAAGAAACGAAAATGATAATACAAAAAAACCACTAAGATTTAGAGTAGATATTACAAACCTGGGATTTACCAAAAATTCTATCACAGATCCCGGCAATAAAGATAAAAATAATACCGGAACGGCAAAGTAAAATAAGATTATTAATCCCCACTCAAATCCTTTCAAAAACAATAGACCCCAATTATGCCACGAAGGGAGTTCTTTATTACCTGTTTCTAAGCGATTATATATAAATCGAGCAATAAAACCAAA
>CAYWUC010000069.1:0-3097 GCA_964461395.1 uncultured bacterium | reverse complement strand
TTTTCTTTGAGATGCAGCATTAGATCGTTCATTTTCTCACACATTATGGGATCGAGTCCCGTAGTCGGTTCGTCATAAATAATATATTCCGGATCGAGACTTATAGCTCTAGCAATAGCGACTCTTTTCTTCATACCTCCGGAAAGTTCCTGTGGCTTTTTGTTAAAAGAAGATTCGTCTAAACCAACTAATCTCAACCGATCGCTGCCGATATCCACCATTTTTTCCCTTTTCATATCGGGAAAATGTTCCTTCAAACCAATGATAACATTTTCTATTACATTAAGAGAATCAAATAAAGCGGAACTTTGAAACACCATACCAAATTTTTTTCTTACTTCAAAAAGATGCGCGGAATCTTTATTGATGTTAATTCCGTCGACTAGGACCTCTCCCCTATCGGGTTCCAATAAACCAAGAATATGCTTTAAAAAAACGGTTTTCCCACAGCCACTCGAACCAACAATCGCAAGGGTTTCGCCTTTATCTATAACAATATTTAAATCCCTTAAAACCTCATTATCTCCAAAATTCTTCCATAAATGTTTAACTTCTATCATTCTGTCTCCAGGCTTTTATAATTATCAAAACGAGCATATTTCCTGCTAAACGCAAGATCCATATCGCCTATAGGACCATTTCGCTGTTTAGCGATAATCAATTCCGCTTTTTCTTCCGGAGATTCACTGCTTTTTTCAAACTGATCGGCACGGTGAATAAACATAACAAAATCCGCATCCTGTTCAATGGCTCCGGATTCTCTTAAATCGGAAAGAATAGGTTTTGAATCTTTTCCTCTTCTCGCGGGTTGCCTTGAAAGCTGTGAAAGAGCCACAATAGGAATATTTAATTCCATAGCAATCGATTTAAGAGCCCTGCTTATAGCAGCCACTTCCTGTTCCCTTGTTTGAACCTGTGGGCCTCTAATTAATTGAAGGTAATCAGCGAATATTACCCCTATATCATATTTCTTCTTCATCCTTCTGGCTTTCGCCCTTAGTTCAAATATGGTCATGGCGGGCGAAGCATCTATATAAAAAGGGGCTTCCGTTAATCTGGAGACTGCTGAAGTCAATCCAACCCACTCATCCTCCTTTATATAACCGCTTCTTATTCTATTCCCATCGATACGCGATTCAGCTGAAAGTAATCTAAAAATAAGACTCTCCCAGTGCATTTCGAGAGAAAAGAAAAGTACCGGAATATTCTCCTTAATGGCAATATGAGAAGCAAGATTGAGAGCTAAAGCTGTTTTGCCTACGGAAGGTCTGGCCGCTAATATTATCAATTCCGCATTCTGAAACCCGGAACTCATTTTATCGAGTTCTCTAAGCCCCGTGGGTATACCGGTTAGAAGACTCTTATTTTCCGCTCTTTCCTCGATAATTTTCATAACTTCTTTAAGTAACGGAGTAATGGGTTTTACTTTTTCATAGTTCCTTTTCTTTCTTACATCAAAAATCAGATTCTCGGCTTCGTCGAGCACAATTTCTACTTCTTCTTTTCCGGAACTGGCTTTATTGATTATTAATTTGCTTTTATTAATTAAATCTCTAAGAATAGATTTTTCACTAACAATTTCAGCATAATATATGACATTTTCTGCCGAAACGGTACCTTTAACAAAGGAAGCAACAAAACCTGCTCCTCCAACCTTATCCAGCTGAGCTTCTTTCTTTAATCTCTCAACCACTGTAACTATATCAACTTTTTGGCCTTTATTATAAACCTCGAGGATAGCGTTATATATGATTCCATGAGCGGGATAGTAAAAATCATCAGCTCTTAAAGTTGTACTAACTTCCGCTATAGCTCCCATATCCATTAACATGCTGGATATTATAGCGGCTTCTGCTTCTTCTGAATAAGGCATTCCGATTTTTTCGGTCAAGAAATACTCCTTTTAACTTTTTTGAAATCTTCCACAACTATTTTTTCGTTACCCGGATTCCTTAATACATAAGCCGGATGAAATGTGGGAATTGCCTTATATGACAAATATTCTAAACTTTTCCCTCTCATTTTAGTAATACCGCTCGGGGTTCCGGTAGCAAGAGAAAGCGCGATATTACCAAGTAAAACAATAACTTTTGGTTTAATAATTTCAATCTGCTTAAGTAAATAGGGTCTGCATCTGTTCATTTCGACAGGTTCCGGGTTTCTGTTTCCCGGAGGCCTACACTTAATAACATTAGTAATAAAAACATCATTTTCCAGAATACCAGACGCGGAAAACATATCATACAATTTCCTACCCGCCCTTCCGACAAAAGGAATCCCTTGAATATCTTCATCCCTACCCGGAGCTTCTCCAATAATCATAATATCAGCGCTTGCCGGACCCTTTCCAAAAACCGCGTTAGTTCGATTCTTATGAAGATCACATTTCCTGCAGGTATTAACTTCCCTTATTAAATCCTCAAAAGGTGAAAACTTTAAAAGCGAACTATCAATGCTATCAAAACCAATGTATTTTAGCATTTGTAAAACTTCTACGATTTTATTTTCTCGATAATTTTCCATGCTAATTCATCTTTAGAGCACTTAAATTCTTCTTGATCAGAATCCTTTACTATGATTCCGGAACTCATATCACTTCCAATCGAATCCGGATAATTCCCGACCATTAAATCACATCCTTTATTTTTCATTTTTTTAATAGTCGAAACTTTTAAATCGTCGGACTCCAGAGAAAAGCCAACTATAAATTGGTTGCTTTTATTACTTTTCAACTCTTTTAAAATATCGATATTTCTTTTTAATTTCAATGTTAAATCTTCTGATTTTTTTATCTTTTTATTAGCTGAATCGACAGTAAAATCAGATACCGCAGCGCTCATAAACAGATATCCAACATTTTTCCATATATTTAAAATCTCATTATACATTTCTTTTGCCGACTCTACCCATTTTATTTTATAAGGAATTTCAACATCAGGCTTAATGGTATTCTTTCCTAAAATCAATTCTACTCGTCCTCCGGCAATATAACAGCCTCTGGCAAGAGAATAAGCCATTTTACCAGAAGAACCGTTTGTTAAATACCTTACCGGATCGATTTTTTCAAAAGTTCCCCCACCCGTTATTAAACATAAGG
>CAYWUC010000068.1:0-3176 GCA_964461395.1 uncultured bacterium | reverse complement strand
ATCTTTCAAAAGAAGGGACACAGGAACCTGACCCCAAAACAGTAATTTTACAAGAAAAAGTTTCTTTTTGGCTCAACCTACTTTAAATTTGCTTTCATGTCAGAGAGTGTCGCGTAATGCTTTCTCTCTTCTTCAATTATTTTCTCTATCAAAGGTCTTTTATTGTCCGCGATAAGTTTTTCTACCTCATGATAATAAAGAATCGAATCCAACTCTCTCTGCATAGCAAATTTAATTGCAGAAGGAACATCGTCCACTTCCTTTTCTTGTGTTTTTAACTGCTCATCTGTAAATATTACATTATCGACATAACATCTTAAATAATCCATATATTCATCAGAATAATTGTTAAAAGAAACATCCTTTGTTATATCTGAAAGCAAATTGGTAAAAATGTCTTTATGTTTCAATTCCTCATCTGCCAGATAATTAAACATGTCTTTTATTTCTTCATCCTCAGTCAGTTTGCTGGCAAACCTATAAAACTTTTCTCCGTTTTCCTCGATCCTTATAGCAAACTTAAATATTTCCTTCGCTTCAAAAATGGCCATTAATCCTCCGTAATTATTTATTATCCTCTAATCCGCCTTATTTAATTCTTCATCAATAGCATCTCTATTAAAACCAACTATTACTTTATCATTAATTATAATCTGAGGAACTCCCATTTGTCCCGATCTTTCAACCATTTCTCTAGCAGCCGCCCTGTCCACTGAAACATCTTTGTCTTCAAATTCAACACCTTTGTCTTTAAGATAATCTTTAACAAGATGACAATAAGGGCAGCTTGGGGTTGAATAAACTATTATTTTCGACATCTTTCCTCCTTTTTACTTAATATTAAAATGAAAAAATATTTTGTCTACCCTAAAGGTGCCGTTCTATTGCTCCCTTATTTTCTTTGAATTTCGCCTCGTATTTATGCTTCTTTCTGCCAAAACAAAATCCAAGACATTCATAAAAAGAGACCATTTCCATGTCCACATCCCGCTCCTTTATAGCTTTTTCTGTTGGCAGATACCTGATTTCTCCATTCTTAACGTCCTGAACCGTAACCCCGGTAATTCCGCTAAGCAAAAGAGCCGTTGCTCCTGCTCCGGCTTCCATTCCGAAATTTACATCAAAAGCTGAAGTTTTTCCGGAACGAACGAGATGTTCGGGTTTAACGTCCCGGACTCCGGGAACTTCGTACAAACCTTCCACAAACATACCCTGCTCTTTCATAAATTGTGTAATTTCCGGATCTTCTTGTAACCTTTTTTCTAACTGACCTCGAACATATCTTCCCGCTCCGGCTAATTTTTTGTGTCCGAAAGCATCCACGCCCAGACTCTCGTCGACAAGCTCCTCTCCTGAAGCGTTTTTCATACCTTCCGCGACGACAACCGTGTATGTTCCCGCGTTCACATCGCTATCGATTATCCTTCGCACATAATTCTTTTTTAGATGAGCGTACACAACATCAAAATCTACAGGCACTTCCGGTATCAAAATACAATCCGCGTCCGCGCCTATTCCTCCTCTAAATGCCGTATGCCCTGCATATCTGCCGAAAACTTCAATAACAATTATCCTGTTATGACTTTGACCTGTCGTCTTAAGGTCGGAGACAAAATTCGAAACTCTGTTGATGGCTGAGTCGGCTCCGACAGAATAAGTTTGAAGATCTAAGTCCATTGTTTTCGGAGCATGCACACAGGGAATACCCTGATTTGCCAAATCCACCACCACGCTGCCAGTATCATCACCACCGGAAATAACTAACCCACCTATATCGAATTTTTTAAGCCCTTCTTTTATTCTTTTATATTTATCCTTATCTTCTATTTTCTTTATCTTTACCCTGGAATGCCCCGCCTCTGAACCAGCCAGAGTAGGATTTATGGTATCGATTCTCCTCTCATCCAGCCTGGTTAATCTTTCCATATTCACAAGATTATACAACCCGGCATAACCATTTGGAATTATATAGGCAGAAACACCCTTTTCCATAGCCATAAAAGCCGCACCTCGAACAACCGCGTTCAAACCTCCGCAATCTCCTCCGCTGGTTATAATTCCGATATTTTTTATCTCAGACATTTACTTTATCCTCCCTCCATTTATATTTAATCAATCTGAAGTTTTCAAACACGTGCAAAAAACATTATATTTTGCTTTTGACGCAAAGCGCGTCATTTAAGGCAACCACAGCCTTATTATAATCTTCTCTCTTAATTACAAACTGCATGTTAACCTGCTGTAATGACTGCGAAACACACTCAATATTAACCTTGTTTTCCGCTAACAATTTAGTTATTTTTTCTAGAATCCCCGGACTCGCTATATTGGTTCCGACAACGCATAAAACAGCTACTTTCTTAATGGTAACCCTATAATATTTCTCTTTAAGTTCACCTGCTAATTTATCGCTTAAATCTTTTTCCCATATTACCATTGATATACTGTTCGCGTCGGTTGCCTTCAATATATAACTAACTTTATATTTTTTGAATATTTGCATAATATCGAGGTCGGCTCCGACTTCACCAACCATAAGAGGATCATGAATCTCGATGATGACTACTTTATCGCTGCCTGAGATTACCTCTACTCTCGATTTCTCACCTACGTAATCTTTAGAAATAAGCGTTCCCTCGTGTTCAGGCTCAAAAGTGTTTTTTATCCTAATACTTATCCCATTCATCTCTATAGGCTTGGACGCTTTCGGATGAATCGCTTCCATCCCTATATCCGCGAGCTGGTCGGCTACGTTAAAATTCGTAAAACCAACCGGAATGGCTTTATCCTCGCCCACAACTTTAGGGTCAGCCGAAGAAAGATGAAACTCCTTATGAATCACAGCCTCCGAGGCTCCAACCTCGACCGCTACCTTGCTAAAAGTAACCTCGGAATATCCCCTATCAAACTCTCTCATAATACCTTCAGTCCCTTTAGTATATCCGGTAACAATAGCCACAGTCTTAGAAAAATCTATCCCTTTTAAAAACTTATGTATTCTATCATCGATACTTAAAAATTCGGAGTCTTCAAAACCGCACAAATCGACAAAAGTGGAATTAATATTGTTGCTTTCAAGAATATTTACCGAGTTGAAAGCGGAATGCGCTTCTCCTATGGAAGCCAAAACTTCACGCGCGGCGAGCAAAATACTTTCTTTATCAAGATAACCCGAT
>CAYWUC010000067.1:0-6237 GCA_964461395.1 uncultured bacterium | reverse complement strand
CTATATGTTCTACATGTGATGACGATAGCACTTGGCTTTTCGCTTTTGGCCGTTAGCTTCAAAAAAGTAAGATAAAAAATTTTTCCTTTCATGCAAAGTTTTAAGTTTATTCTTTTTTTTATGGATATTTAATGCAAAAAGCAAATGGCAAATAGCCAACAGCTTGGGGGTGGGGTATCTTTGTGTGGGTTCTTTAAAATTCCATCACCGTTTCTACGCAATAATCTTTCAATTTATTTCTTCCGTCGAGATCCATCAACTCGATCAGAAAAAGAATGATGCTTACTGTACCTCCAAATTTCTCCACCAGATGAGCGCTTGCCAGAGCAGTGCCGCCCGTTGCGAGCAAATCATCGATTATAACGACCTTATCCCCTTGTTTTATCGCGTCCTTATGCAATTCTATTGTATTTTCTCCGTATTCAAGAGTATAAGATTCGCTAAGAACCTCGGCAGGTAATTTTCCTGGTTTTCGGATTATATTTAAAGGAAGTCCGAGGTTGTAGGCTATCGGCGCGGCAAAAATAAACCCACGGGATTCTACACCTAAAATAAGATCAACTTCTTTATCTCTTATTAGATCAGCCATTACATCGATGGCTTCTCTGAAAGCTTCTTTGTTTTGTAATAAGGTAGTAATATCTCTGAACAAAATTCCTTTTTTGGGGAAATCCGGTATGACTCTAATATACTTTTTTAGTTCTTCCATTTCAAAACCTCACTTCGAATTCTTTAAATTCATTTTGATATCCCTCTTCTTTTACTTCTATTCCACGTACAGAAGAATGAGACGGACCCACTTTTACACTTTCTGTAAAATCTTTCAGCTGCCACTCTTCTCCTTCGGCAACAATCTCGACTTTTCCATCGTGTGTGTTCTTAACCCATCCAGAAATTTCTAATTCTCTTGCCTTTCTTATAGTAAAGAATCTAAAACCAACTCCCTGAACAACACCACTTACCCATACATGTATCCTTTTCATTCTTTTATGTATATATTTTAAATTTAAGATGTCAAGAGTACTTCTCGGAGTTTTCTCCGAGAAGTAAGTTGAATAGTTGAATTGTCAAATAGTTGAATAGTAAGAAGAACAAAAAATCCTGTTGAGACTGGCGTATATCTGTGTTCGATTAAAGGACAACCTTGCTATTATCTGTATTCGTCGCTATAATAAAACATGCTTATTGGGGTAACCGGTAATACAGGTACTGGGAAAACAGTCATTTCAGAACTCTATAAAGAATTGGGTGCTCATCTTATATCCTGCGACGAACTTGGCTGGCAGGTTTTAAAAGAACCTCATATAATAGAACAAATAAAAGAAAATTTCGAAGAAGC
This sequence comes from uncultured bacterium, assembly GCA_964461395.1. GTDB lineage: Bacteria > Hydrothermota > UBA3072 > UBA3072 > UBA3072 > JAFGHJ01. The sequence goes on along the minus strand of CAYWUC010000067.1, from coordinate 4,898 downwards.
GATAGAAAACGGAAAAGTAAAAAGAAAAAAACTAGGCGCTATTGTTTTTAACAATAAAAATAAACTCGAAAAATTAAATGAAATAGTCCATCCCGAACTCCTTAAAAAACTTAAGAAAGAAATCAAATTACCAAAAGAAAAGATAGTGGTGGTGGATGGAGCCTTAATATTTGAATGGGGAATCGAAAACTGGTTCGATTATATTGTTCTCTTAACTTCCACTCTCGAAGATAAGAGAACAAGATTGGAAAGCCAGGGTTTAAGCGAGGAAATTATAAACGGACGGCTAAACGCTCAATGTGACAGCAACGCTTTCGTTAAATATTCTGATTTTATAATCGAAAATGATGGAAACCCGGAAAGCTTAAAAAATAATGCTAAATGGGTCTGGGATAAAATAGCAAGAGGTAAAAGAAAAGCTTAAAAGAACTATTCGGATAGAGTGGTATTTTGCGGTTTTCCGTCTTTAACGTGTATATCTACCTGAGGGAACGGGATTTCAATATTGTTTTCTTTTAAAGCCTTCCAAATCGCGTAACGAGCATCACTTTCGATCACTTTCTTCTTTAACGGATTATCCGTCCATACGGAAACCTGGAAATTCAGCGAACTTTCTCCGAAATCGATAAAATACACGTTAACTTCCGGACTCTTCAAAATATTTTCAATTTCATATAAATTCTCAGTCAATACATCTTTAACTTTGAAAGGATCCGATTTATAAGATACCCCAATCGGAATATCTATCCTTATTATCGGATCGGAATGAGTATAGTTTATCAATTCATTATTGACGAGATTTGTATTCGGAACTATAACCTCGACATTATTAAACGTTTTTATCACAGTCGTCCTGATTCCTACCGTTTCCACTTTTCCGAGAAGGCCATTAACTTCGATCAGATCATTATGAACTATAGTTTTATCTGAAAGCAGTATAAATCCGCTTATGAGATTGTTGACTATTTCTCGAAGCCCGAACCCGATACCTACACCAAGAGCGCCTATTAATACTTTAAGAGTAGTAAAATCGATATTAACAATGGCAAACGCGACAAGAACACCTATTATTATAATCGTATAACGTATTAACATCGAAATAGTATTCGTTCTTGTCGTATCGAGGAAAGGTACTTTTTCGAGACGCGCTTTTGCGGTTTTTTCAAATCCTTTAGAAAGTCTGAAAGATAAATAGAAAATCAATATCGCTACTATAAATCCGTTCAGACTTATTTCCTTATCCCCTATATTGATTCTCGGTGCTGAAAGAAAAAGTGTAACTGTATTAATATAACCCAATTTGTGGAGAAATGCCGTTGCTACTACAGCGATGCCGAGAGCCGCTATAATCTTTAAATCTACTCCTTTTTCCCGGAAATTAATTAACATACTCAAAAGGAAAAGAAAACCGAACGCGTAAAGAGAAAAGAACCCCGTAGCTTTAAGATATTCTTCCGAAATAAAACCTGTTTTATAAAAGATAAAACTGCTAAATATCAAACAAATAGGTAACGCGGAATAATAAACAGTTCTTTTTACTTTTTCTCGTTGTCTTCTAGTCGTTAAAATAATAAGAAAATAAAGAAATAGGCTTACTGCTAATACGTAAATTAATCCGAACATCTATTCCTACAAATAATTAGCTGCTTGTAATATCATGTAAATTCTCTGCAATATCGGCTGTTTCCTGTGAAGTGGTAGATAATTCTTCGACGGAAGCTGAGAGTTCTTCTATCGCCGCGGAAAGTTCTTCGGAAGAAGCGGCATTTTCCTGGGCTATCGCCGCGATATTTTCCAGGGCTTCGGTTATCGTATTGACTTCCTCTTCGCCTCTTTTGTTGATCTCCGCGATTTGCCTTATTCTTTTTGTAATATGATTTATTTCGGCGGCAATATCCTTCAAGAAATCCGCGGATTTCAAAGAAGTTTCCTTTCCTTTGTTGACTTCTTCAACTGTTTCCTGTGTCTTTTGTGTTACTGAATTGATAACGGAGGTGATTTCATTTGTAATTTCGGAAATCACCCTGGTAGCCTCAGAAGATTGATTGGCAAGTTTTCTAATCTCATCCGCGACCACCGCGAAACCCTTGCCTGATTCTCCGGCTTTGGTTGCTTCGATAGTAGCGTTAAGGGCAAGTATATTCGTTCTTTTGCTTATTTCTCTGACTTTTTCGGTAATTCCGAGAATTTCTTCTGAATAACGCTGTATGCCCTGAATAACTTCTTCCAATTCACGAATGGTACTTGTAACATTATCCATAGCAACCCGAACTGCTTCGGATGATTTTTTACCTTTACCTGAAAGCTCTGAAATATTCTCCGAGGAACTCAATGTTTCCTGCGCCGAATCCAGTGATTGGCGTACAACCGTAAGAGCTTTTTGTGACATTCCGGACGCAATCTGAGATTCCTGCGCTTGCTTTTCCGAGGCATGGGCAATCTGTTCCATAGTGGAGGAAACTTCCTCGGAAGAAGCGGTCATCTCCTCGGCGGAAGCTGAAAGCTCTTCTGCCTGCGCGGATATTCTTTCGGCGACTTGACGTATTAAGTCTTTGTCCTTTTCTAATTTATCTACAAACTGATTAAAGGAAGCAGCAAGTTCTTTGCTTTCCGCGGTTAAGAATTTTTCGGATATTCTGACATGGATATCTGCTTTTCCTTCGGCTATGCTTTTTAAATTTTCCCTGACCTTGTTTAAGGGACGGAAAAAATAATTCAACAATTCCAATGTTCCCAGAAGGGCAATAACAGTTATCACAAGGATTATCTTTAAAAGAGCAGAGGAAAGCCTGCCTGTTACTGCAAAGGATTCCTGTTTGGAAATCCCTACTCTGAAGATACCTATTACTTCACCCTTACCCATTCCCCCGTAAACTGGGAAATAGCAGTCGAGAAGTCTATGAAACCCTACTTTTTTAGCTATTTTATCTGAGTTTCCCTCTTTTAATTCCTCCATAGTTTCCGCTGACAATGTATCCTCTACTTCGATTTTTCCTACTTTAGTAAATGTTTTACCTGAAAGGTCATATACCTTTAAATACAAAATATCTTTTCTTTCTGCCAGTTCGGAAAGAGATGACTCAAGAAAAGAAGGATTTTTAGAATTTAAACTAAATTCCAGAGTAGAATTAATAGAATTAAGTATGTTTTCACCCCGGCTCTTTAAAAGAGTGTCAAACTCTGATTTTACAATTATATTAGCTGATATTAATATAGATATATTTATTGCTAAAATTATTACAATTAAAAGTACAGATATCTGAACTTTTAACGAATTGAATTTTATCATCAAACCTCCTAACATTATGTTACAATCATTGGAATTGAATGTCAAGAGTCTATTTGTAATTTATTCCAGAATTTTACCGCTTACTATAAAAAGAAAGGGTCGAGTTAAACTCGGCCCTTTACCCCTCTTGCAATTTCCCCTATCCTATTATATCTTCGATTTCTCCCAAAAGCCATTTGATTTCCTCAACGGTCAAATCTCCCATATGAGCAATTCTGAATGTTTTCTCCTTCAAATTGCCGTATCCATTGGAGAGAAAAGCTCCTCTTTTTGATAATTCTTCGTTGAGCTCTTTGATTGAAATACCTTTTGTGTTATCGATACAGGTTACAGTGGGCGAAAGATTATTTTCGTCCGCGAATAGAGCGAAATTTTCTCTTGTCCAATTCTGAACGATGGCTGCCATCTCAGCGTGTCTTTTAAAGCGGTTTTCTATGCCTTCTTTATTTACTATTTTATCCAGCTGGTAGTTAAGTGCCGCGATCAAATTCAGCGCGCCTGTTATAGAAGGTTGTTTTGCCTTATCCCAGTATTTCTTGTATTCCATAAAATCAAAATAGTACCCTTTATCTTCCGCCTCATTAGAACGCTGCATAACTTTTTCGTTTGCCGCGGCAACAGCCAGTCCCGGAGGAAGGGCAAAGCATTTCTGTACTGAAGCAACAACATAATCTATACCCCAGTCATCGACTCTTATTTCTGTTCCGGCCATAGAAGACACAGCATCTACACATAAAATCACATCGGGATATTTGTTTACAACTTCCGCTACTTCTTTAAGAGGATTCATAACACCTGTTGAGGTCTCGTTATGCGTTATAAATACAGTATCGAATTCTCCTGTCTTTAGTTTATTGTCTATATCGGAAGGAGAAATGCCTTTTCCCCATTCATATTCCAGAACTTCAATTTCTTTGTTGCAGCTTTTTGATATTGATGCCCATCTTTTTCCGAATGCACCGCATACAGCATGAAGAGCTTTCTTCTGTACGCAATTCCTAACTGCCGCTTCCATCAGGCCTGTTCCCGAACAAGTTCCTATGATTATAAAGTTGTCCGTGAAAAGAACTTTTTGAAGCTTAGATACCGTTTCATCCATCAATTTAGATGTTTCCGGCATCCTATGGCCAAACATGGGAAAATTCATGGCTTGTCGAACATCTTCTCTTACTTCGGTAGGTCCGGGAATAAATAATTTCCTGTGCATCATTCCTCCTTTCTTCCTTTTCTTATTTCTGGATATAAAGGAAATTCTTCGGCTATTTCCTTAACTTCTCCTTTCACTTCATCTACAACCTTCTCGTCGTCTATATTAGTGAGAACCTTATCGATCAATTTTGCAATTTTCTTTATTTCCGCTTCTTTTATTCCTCTGGTAGTCAACGCGGGGGTTCCTATTCTTATACCGCTTGCGATAAAAGGTTTTTCCTTATCAAACGGAATAGTGTTTTTATTCACTGTTATTTTCGCCCTGTCGAGAGCTTCCTCTGCCTGTTTTCCCGTAATACCTTTACTTTTAACATCGACAAGAATTAAATGTGTATCGGTTCCTCCCGCGACCAACCTCCATCCCAAACTTTTGAATTCTTCCTCAAAAGCTTTCGCGTTC
>CAYWUC010000066.1:0-2769 GCA_964461395.1 uncultured bacterium | reverse complement strand
AATATATTGTAAAAGATAGCGCGAAAATAGATATAAAGGAGATACAATGATACAAGGAGCAGTAAACCGTCCCGTTTTAACTGCTGTAGGTTTTATTGTACTGGTACTTTTAGGGTTATTTGGCTGGTCGAATCTTCCTGTTTCTATGTATCCCGATATTACGCTTCCCACATTAATGGTAATGACGATGTACGAAGGAGCTTCGGCTCTGGATGTTGAAGAAGAAGTTTCAAAGGAATTGGAAAATGCGCTCAGTAACGTATCGAATCTCGAGACAATTAAATCGGATTCCAGAGAAAGTGTATCCATTATTTCTCTTCAATTTACTTACGGGACTAATCTTGACGAAGCCGCTAATGATATAAGAGACGCGCTTGGTTTTGCTTTCTTACCTGACGACGCGGGAGAACCGACATTGTTTAAAATCTCCGGTTCTATGGCTCCTGTTATTGCTTTTACGGCGTCAACAGCGAACCCGGGAACCGATATTAAAAGTGTACTTGAAGATAGGGTCCTGGAAGAACTGTCCAGAATTCCCGGGGTAGGTTCCGCGGATTATTGGGGTGGAGGAGATGAAAGGCAAATAAACATCGATATTTCTCAGGTGAAATTAGAGCAGCTTGGAGTTTCTATCGCGCAGATTAACCAGGTACTCGAAGCTAATAATTTAAACTTTCCGCTTGGTCAGTTAGAACAGGGAGGAATTGAGTACAATTTAAGGCTTCCCGCTAAGTTTGAAAATCTTGAAGAAATAGAAAGAGTGGTTGTCGGAAATAATAACGGCAAATTGGTGCAGTTACGGGATGTCGCTACTGTTAGTTGGGGTGTGGGAGAAAAAACAGGATATTTCAGAAGAAACGGAGAAGACGCGGCTATGTTTGGTATTTTCAAAAAAACGGACGCGAATACGGTAGAGGTCGCAAGATTGGTAAAAGAAAGAGTCAAAGTTCTTGATAAAAAGTATCCGGGGCTTAGCTTCGAGGTTATTTTTGATATGTCCGAAATAGTTGAGGACTCTATAAGCAATCTTGTTAATACAATAGCGATAGCTATTATTCTTGTTCTCATTATTTCTTTTCTGCTTCTTGGCAATATTAGAGCGAGTATAATTATTGCAATAGCTATTCCTGTTTCTTTAATTGTATCTTTTATATATCTTTATTTATCGGACAGCAGTTTGAATATTATATCCCTTTCCGCGATTGCTATCGCAGTTGGTATGGTCGTTGATAATGCCGTTGTTGTTCTTGAGAATGTTTTCAGGCACAGGGAGTCGGGAGAAACTCGTAAGGAAGCGGCTATATTTGGCGCGCAGGAGGTCTCTCAGGCAATTCTTGCGTCAACTGTAACAACAATTGTCATATTTCTGCCTTTGATGCTTACACGAGGTCTTGTGGCGGTTATGTTCAAAGAACTTGCCATTACTATGCCTCTAATGCTTTCAGTATCCTTCATCACGGCTATTACACTCGCGCCTATGCTTTCGTCGAAATTTCTTAAGATGAAAAAGGAAGAAGACTTTTCGGATAGATTTTTCGGCAGGCTGGAATCTGGTTATTCCGGAATGTTGAACTGGGCTCTTAGGAGAAGAGGAAGGACATTAGGAATATTTGTTCTTGTATTTTTTATTGGGATGTTTCTTTTTAGTTTTGTTTCTATGGATTTCTTTCCAAATCCCGGAAGTGATCAGTTACAGGCAGATATTGAACTTCCTATAGGAACAAGAGTGGAAAAAACAAACGAAATGGCGAAAAAGATCGAAGGACTTATCTGGAAAGAGGTTCCCGAGACTCAGAGTATTACGGTTCAAGCCGGTGGTACGGGAGATATATTTGGGGGTTCTGAGGGTTCTCACGCGATTACTATGTACCTGACAATGGGAAAAACGGATGAATCGAAGTTCCGTATCGCGGATAGGCTTAATGAAAAAGCAGGTGAAATTCCGGGAATAAAGAGGGCTAAATTTGCCGTAATGGGAGGTATGTTTGGTGGAGATGACGAGGGCGTTTTCGGAGGCGCTCCTATCGAGGTCGAAATTATTGGGGATAATCTTGAAGCAGCGGATTCGCTTGCCGAGGTTCTTAAAGAGAGTCTTGTTGGTGTTAAAGGGATTTCTTCTATTGAGGTTTCCAGAAAGAAAGGCGGCAGGGAATTGTGGCTGGATCCGCGCGGGTCTGAAATGTATTCATATGGATTCTCGGCTTATACTGTCGGTTATGAACTGAGAACCGCGTTCTACGGTACTGAAATCGGAAAATTCAGTGAGGAAGGTATAGAGTATCCAATTATAGTAAGGTTGGATGACCAGAGCCGGAATGCTTTTGAGACAATCGATAACTTACAGCTTGTAAATATGTTTGGCAAGTCTGTTTATATCTCTAATTTTCTTGACCCGGTGGAGAAAAGAGCCGCGCTTTCGGTTGAAAGAAAGAATAAAGAAAGAATGGTAAAATTAAAGATAAGCGTTTCCGGAGCTCTTGGAAATGTTATGAAAGAGGTTGAAAAGGTTGTGGATTCGTTTGTAATACCCAGAGGATTAACCATTAATTATGCCGGTCAGGTAAAGGAACAGGGAGAAACCTTTGGTAGTTTAATTTTTGCGATATTGCTTGGTATTATACTGGTTTACCTGGTGATGGCTGCTCAGTTTGAATCTTTCTTTGATCCTTTCATAATAATGTTCTCGGTGCCTTTTGCTTTCGTGGGAGTCTCTCTTGCTTACTGGGTTAGTTTTCAATCGATGAGCCTCATGGGGATGGTCGGAATCGC
>CAYWUC010000065.1:0-2534 GCA_964461395.1 uncultured bacterium | reverse complement strand
TGCTGTTGTTTCACATCGTTCCGGAGAAACCGCCGATACATTTATATCGCATCTTGCAGTCGGTTTAAACACAGGACAAATAAAAACCGGTTCCTTATCAAGAAGCGAACGTTTAGAAAAATATAACGAGTTACTTAGAATTGAAGAGGAATTAGGAGATGCCGCGAGGTTCCAAGCCATTTAATAACCTTCTTAAAAAATATTTAAAGAAGATTTTCTTAGGCTTAATAATCTTTGGAATCCTTTACTATCTTTTTTTTGGAGCTTATGGATTTATAAATATCTTTAAGCTAAAAAGAAAAGAAACTCATCTCAGGAAAACAAAACAGGAGTTTCAAATAAAAGAGAAAGCCTTGCTCGATTCGTTAAAGAAGATAAAAACAGATACTTTTCTTATCGAAAAGATAGCAAGAGAAAAATTGGGTATGATAAAATCCGGAGACACCGTAATAATATATGATGAAAAATGATAGAGAAGCCAGAAGCCTGAATTCAGAATCCAGAATCTTACCGCAACCCAAAAATTGAGGTTAAATGATTGGTATAGATATAATTAAAGTAAGCAGGATAGGAAAAGCAATAGATCGCTGGGGTGATGATTTTATAGACAAAATATTCACCGAAAACGAAAAGCAATATTGTAAAAATAAAAATAGTGAATCCCAGTGTTATGCCGCAAGATTTGCCGTCAAAGAATCTTTTTATAAAGCCAAAAATCATAATTACGGATGGAAAGCAATAGAAGTAATATCCAAGAAAAAACCTACAATCAAAATTCTGAATAATGAGTTACAATCTGAAATGAAAAACATCAAAGCGCATATATCTCTATCGCATACCGAAGATAATGCTATTGCTGTAGTTTTATTAGTTAAAGAGAATAGTTAAAATATTAAGGTATATTGTATTGCAAAAAAACCTTTGCGTCGGATAGGGTTTTTAAACAATAAAAATGTATTTTTCTCTGTATTTTTGTGTGAGAATTCGTTTTTTAGTGTGTTTTCTTAAAAGATAAATCCAAAATAAGAGGTGCGGTTTCTTGTATTTAGTGTTTTTCGTGGTTTAATATTATAATTTGGTTTTTTTGACTGTTGCAAATCTTATATCTTTTCTTCTTCTTCCAGATTCTTTAATTTTTCCTCGAAAATATTATAAGTTTTATCGTCATAAAGAACGAACTGGATTAACTGAACGGAAGAAAGACTGGGAATCGTATCAGAAACAGCCTTTACAGCAATTTCAGCCCCTTCTTCCCGAGGATATCCAAATGCTCCCGTAGAAATCGCGGGGAAGGATACAGATTTTATTTCATGTCGATCCGCTACAGAAAGAGAATTAACATAACAATCATAAAGCAGTTTAGAATCTTGGTTACGTTTTGCCCAAACGGGTCCTACTGTATGAATAACCCATTTTGCCGGCAACTTATATCCTTTAGTAATAACAGCTTCACCAGTTTCGCAATGGCCGATTTTTTTACATTCTGCCCATAAACCTGAACCAGCCGCCGAATGAATCGCACCCGCTACCCCTCCTCCGGGTGAAAGTCTTTTATTCGCGGCATTAACAACAGCATCTGTATTTTGCTCTGTTATGTCACCTTTTACAATTTTAATCACAACATTCTTATAATCTATTCCATACATATTGCCTCCTTCATACAAAATAGTATTTTTCGTTAAATATTCAAGGGGAAAACTTACTTTTTAGTGAGCGATGTTGGTTTTTAGCTATAGCCCCTTTCTTCAATTTTTTAGCAAAGAAATAACAAAAACTCAAGCGTGTAGGGATTTGCGTTTTGGTGCCTTCGCGGCATTTTAAATATTGACAAAACGAAATTTGTTATTATAATCACAAAGTGGGAAAACAAACCTCAAATAAATCAGAAATACCTGATGAAGTAATAAGTAGATTATATATATACGCGAGATGTCTCGAAAGCTTTTGGGAAGAGAGTAAAAAGAGTTTTTCTTCCGATGATATAGCTAACAGCTTGAACTTAAAACCGACCCTGGTAAGAAAAGATTTTTCATATATAGGGACAATGGGAAAACGCGGAGTAGGATACAATACCAATGATGTGCTTAAAAAAATAAAACATATAGCCTTTCCAAATAAAGAAACAAAAGTAGCTTTAATAGGTGTGGGGAAACTTGGTTCAGCGCTTTTAAATTTTTACGGTTTCAAAGCCCAGGGTTTTAAAATAGCACTAGCTTTCGATAAAGATAAAAGAAAAATCGGAAGCAATTTCAGGGGAGTCGAAATCGATGATATTGAGAATTTTAAACGCAAAGTCGAAAAAGAAGAGATAAAAATTGCTATAATTGCTGTTCCGTCAGAAGAAGTGGTTAATGTAATAAGAAAGATCAAAAAATCCACTATCAAGGCTATTTTGAATTTTACCCCGGCATATCTCTCCTCTCTTAATAATTTCTCGGATAATTTTATTGTTAGAAATATCGATCTCTCTTCGGAGTTAGCTCGTCTTAGTTATTACCTTTCAGAAAAAGAAAATACGTAAGAATAACCACAGA
>CAYWUC010000064.1:0-12305 GCA_964461395.1 uncultured bacterium | reverse complement strand
CCGTTAACATTAAAAGGTTAAATCAAAACGAAATTTATGAAATACACATTTTAGCCTACGAAGACGGAAAAATCATATCCAGAATCGACGCAACAAAGGGAATTTGGAACGGCTCCGCGTGGACTCTCGTTAATGTTTATAGCAGAAACTTCGTCGGAGATATGGTTATACTCGATACTAAAGAAAAAAAGACAATCAAAACTTTCAAAGTGCCTCCCGAGGAATTGGCAAAGAGCAAATACAATCCCTTAAACCTTCCGTTTACAGATCTCCTGCGATATATTAAAAAACTTGATAGGAGCGGACAGAAATCTGACGAAGAAAGAATCGAGTTGCTTGAAAGAATATCCTATCCTTTCGTTAGTTTCCTTTTGCTTCTTTTTGGATGTCCTCTAGCACTCGAAGTGAAAAGAAGGGGGTTGCTTTTTGGTTTTGGGCTCGGCACTCTTTCCGCTTTTACTTTTTGGGGTATAATTCAACTGTTTAAAGAATTAGGAATAAAAGGCAATCTGCCTCCTTCACTATCTATTTTAATTCCCGATGTACTTTTTTTAACAATGGGATTGTATTTTATGTTAAAGAAAGAATATTCATAACAAAATCCACAGTACCAACGACACTATTAAGTTATTAGCTATTCGCTTTTTGCATTTAATTCTTCCTACAACACCTAACAAAATGAGCTAATAGCTAAAGGCTAAAAGCCAAAAGCTGCATCTAACAACAGATTAAACAGAATTTTGTACTAATTCACCGATTTACTAATCCACTGGTATACTGAATCTATTTCGCCACACAGTCTTCCCATTTCTTAGAAAATTCTTTGGAAAGACTATCTTTTTCTATTTTATTATATGAGTGTGCCAGAAGCTGATAAGAATCACAATTGTCCGGATCAGCCTCAATTGCTTTTTTCAAAGCTTCTATAGATTCATTGTATTTTTCGGTATAAAAACTCGAAATTCCGAGAAGAATATAAGCCTCTGCTGTAGTAACGGAGTCTATTTCTGGCAAATCGAGTATTTTTTCAGCCACATTTTTTGCTCGGACATAATCTTCTTTCTGTAAATAAGCATGGGCAAGATTATATAAAATAGCAGAACTGTCATCTGTGAGAGAGGATGCTTTCTCAAACATTTCTATTGCTAAATCATATTTTTTTGTTTCCAGATAATTCTCTCCGAGCAACTTACAAGCTGTAAAATTTTCAGTATCGATAACAATGGCTTTTTTTAGATACGTAATCGCCTCTGAAGGATTGCCCAAATTTGAATATACCTCTCCCAAGTAAATATAAGCGTTCACATTATCTGCATCGAGTTCGATAGCTTTTAAAAGATACGGAAGAGCTTTATTCTCTTCTTCTTGTGCAATATAAATTTGGCCGTGAAGAACAAAAGACATTGCTTTGCTTTCTTTATCGTTAATTTTTTCTGCTTCTTCTATTAATTTTAAAGCTGCAGCAAGTTGTCTTTCTTTCATAAATGCTTCCGCTCCGTTGTAAAAAGCATTCCAAGGATAATTATCCATAGCTAACAATTCTTCATAAAAACCGACTGCTTCTTTGGATAAAACCGTATCCATTTCAAAGGCTTTCATCAAATGCTCTGCCGATTTTTTATAGTCTTCTTGTAAATAATACGCGACAGAGAGAGAAACGAACGGCTTAGAATTTTCGGGCTCTATATTTGCCCATTTTCCGTATTCGGTGGCAGCTTTTTTATACTCTTCGCTTTTAATAAAAAGATCTCCACTTAGCTTATATTGCTTTATGATACAACCATTAATGAACAAAAGTACTGAAATTAAAAGAATAAATATCTTTTTTATTTTTCCTCCTATTTACCTATTTAGGTTGTTAGATATTACAATAAACCCCTATCATGTCAAGATATAGGGTTGAAAAAAAAACTTTTATTGTTATACTTTTCATTATGAGACCTTCTCGGGTCGAAATTAACTTAAAAAATCTTGAACATAATATAAAAAGCGCGAAAAACAAACTTGCGAAGAAGAAGTTGCTTGCGGTTGTAAAGGCAGACGCTTACGGACATGGAGCTATAGCGGTTGCTTCCCGCGCAGCAACAATGGGGATAGACTACCTCGGGGTGGGAATAGTCGAAGAGGGAATCGAACTACGAAATGCCGGTATTCAGGCAGAGATTCTTATTCTTGCCCAAGAACTAAAAGAGAGAACGGAAGAAATAGTACTCTTCAATCTTATTCCAACGGTTTGCTCAAGAGGTTTTCTGGAAAGCCTTGAGAGAGAAGGGAAAAGGCAGAGTAAAAAAGTGCCGATATTTGTTATGGTAGATACAGGTATGGGAAGATATGGAGTTTCCTCGGATGAATTCATATATTTCGTAAAGTTATTAAAAAATATGAATTTTGTCGAATTAAAAGGAGTAATGTCGCATTTCCCTGTTGCCGATTCGGACAAGGAATTTACCCAAAAACAGATAAACGATTTTAATAAACTAACAAAAATAGCTGTATCTTCGGGTATCAAAATACCTATAAAAAGTATGGCAAACTCCGCGGCCTTTCTTTTACATGAAGATTCGATATTTAATATGGTAAGACTTGGCCTTTTGTTGTATGGAATATCCCCTGTTAAAGGATTAAAGGCTCCTGGCTACAAGCCTGTAATGACCGTTAAGAGTAAAATATCTTTCATTAAAACAATTCCTCCGGGACATTCTGTAAGTTATTGCAGAACTTTTACAGCGAAAAAACCGACAACAATTGCTGCAGTTCCATTAGGTTATGCAGATGGATACGATCGGTCATTATCGAACAAGGGATGGATGATAGTACATGGAGAAAAAGCACCTGTTATCGGCAATGTAACCATGGACACAACTATGATAGATGTTTCTCATATACAAGATGCTAAAATCGGCGACGAAGTAATAGTAATGGATACCCTAATCACTGCCTGGGACATTGCAACAACAATAGGAACAATACCATACGAAATTATATCACGCATGGGCAAAAGACTTCCACGGTTATACGTTTAAACGCGCGAAAAAACAGAGTTTAATTATTAGTAAATTAAAGAGTAAGTAAATCAGCAAAAAAACAAAAAACATTGAGTGATTTGTGGTTTATTAAACAGCTAATCTTAAGCAAGTTTATGTTCTGCTAAAGCACGTATTTGTTTAGAGCGATCTTTAATTAAAGATTTCAGCAGTTTTTCCGCTTGTACTCCTCCTATTTCGGCAACAGCTTTAACCGCATTAAACCTTAGCTCCTCGGGGTATAACGGTATTCCAAAAACTTTTTTCGCTTCGACAATCCGGGTCAAAGCCTCTACAGATTGACTGTTTCCTTTTTCTTCCAGTATGGCACAAATACTTTTTTTTATTTCAAATTCTTCTTCTTTGGAAAAGGTTTCTAAAAGCAATCTTTTATTCAAAGCTGTTATCCCTTCTTCTGAAATAAAGGCCGAAAGGACAGAAAGTAAATATTTTTGCACCTGAGAATAATTTGAATCTAGGAAGGGCAACAAATATGGTTCTGTTTTGTTTTTTAAAATATGTCGGAGCGTCCTGATCAATTCTATCTGGACTTGCTCATGATCATCTTTCAGCGCGTAGATATCGTCCAAAATATTCTCATCCCCTATATTCCCCATAATCAAAATAGCATTCCTTCGAACATACCACCTTTTATCACTGAGATATTTTTTCACGATATCCAGAGCTTCTTCTCCAATGCTTTCAATAATTTTTAAAAGAGAAAATCTGACCTCTTTATCTTCTGATTCTTTCAGCAATTCCATAAGATAAGGAATAGACTCTACCCCAAACTCGTCGACTTTTTCTACCACAATTTTACGCAGATCCTTTTCCCATAAGAGAGAAAGCAAAACATTTACAGATTCCTTGGTTTTGAGTTCCGCTAAACGTGGGATTACAATTTTTGCCTTTTCTCTGTTACTCACTTCTCCCGCAAAAAATGAGACAATAGAGCTAATCAAAAAATCGTATCCTGCGACCCTGCTCATAACACCTACTTTAGTAAGAGCGGCCACATAATTTGTGTAAACATTCCTGTTTTTTTCTGTTTTCGCGTACTCCATCAATTTATCTAAAATTCTACGGATAATGGTAACTTTCTCCCCTTTAAAAAACTGATCTGTCAAGTTGCTTATATTTTCAACCGTATTCCCTCTGATTTCAGGAGATTCCGACTCAAGGCTTTTGTAAAGAGAATCTAACAAAGAGTTAATATCGGTAGAATCTATGCTGGCTTTAAGTTTGTGCTTCAACCTTCCATATGCTCTTACACTGACACCGCCACTTCTTTTAAATCTTTTGGGAGAAGCTATCAGTTTTTCCCAAAGTTTTAAAAAATCTTCCTTGCTCAAACCAATCTCTTTTAAATGTTTTTCCGCATATTCGCGCACCGAATACAATTTATCTTTATCCAGAGAAGACAAAAAACTTTCAAGCATTTCTTCTTGCCCATCTTCAAGTAGAAAAACAATGATAGACACAATACTTTCCGCATCCATCAAGGGAAGTAAGATTTTAGCCATTGTAATTCTCACGGGATTTTTGCTCTTTATAATTCTGGTAAAAACTTCTTTCCTGAGTTTACTGGGAACTTTTTCAAAGGTCTTTCTAATTTTTACTGATTCATGTAATAGATTATCCTGCCCGAATTGTTTGATAAATTCTTTTACAAAATTCTCGAACCCTTCGCTTATCTTATCCGCTTTATTCTTTTTATCTTTTCCTTTCTTATCGAGAAGGCATATCGAACTAAAAAAACGTTCTGTTTCCTTGACTCCATAGTCTTCAGCGGATATTTCTGCAAAATCGCTGACAAAAGCACTAATCCTATTTGCTCCATTTTTTTCAGTATCTCCGCTTTCCCCACTATCAACGGAACCGCCCGTTCCTTTTCCCGGTATTCCTTTTCTTCTCCCGAGAAGTTTTTTCTCAAGTCCTGCGATATGGGCTTCCTCTATATTCATCATCTTCAATTTCTCTCTGATTTCCGGTAAGATGCTATCCAGTCTCTCCGGAGTCAGATTCTCGAGCATCTCTTCCGCGTCGAAAACCCCAAGAAGTCTCACTCTACTTACAAAAATTTCTACGATTTCTTCATCGGAAAAAGTCATTATAATAGATTTAATTATCGAAGAAATTTGTTTAAGTTTCAACTTATCCTGCAGTACAAATCTTTTTGCTTCGGGAGTTATTTTTCCCATAACTTTTTCGAAAAGCTCTTCTCGGGCTTTTGTATCTCCCTCGCCGGTATCGGCAGACATGTTGCTATACAATTCCACAAGACCATTTGTAACTTTATCTGCTTCCACTGAAGGAGGGTCTTCTTTTTTTACATTACAGGTATTCTCGAGAAAGTGAATTAAATCGAATTCATCTTCCTCTACCACATCTATAACTCCTCCCCGTCCCCCACCGTAATCTTCTTCGCCTTTTGTTCTTATTTGAAACTCAACTGTGTTGAAATAAACCTTATCTGATTTTTTCTCTATTAAAAGAGTATTTATATCATCATAGATATTTACATCTCTGGGAGGGAGGGCGACAACATCCAGAAATCCGTCTATATCTATTTCATTACAATCAGTATCAAAAG
The DNA here is from genome assembly GCA_964461395.1 of uncultured bacterium. Taxonomy (GTDB): domain Bacteria; phylum Hydrothermota; class UBA3072; order UBA3072; family UBA3072; genus JAFGHJ01. Next base: position 6,689 of record CAYWUC010000064.1, on the reverse strand, counting down.
TAATGCTTTCGACATTCATCCTTTTAAGCTTTTTGACAAATAACTGTACGCTTGGGTAATCCGCAAGATCGACATTTATATCTTCCACAATAACACTTTCGCCAAGAATAACTATTGAAATTTCATCAGTCTCATCTGCGAAAGAGTTAATTGAATTCACAATTTGCTTTTGTTGTTCCCTTACAAGCGGATGTTCTGCCGGATACGCATTTTTATGATTGACTCCAAGAGCAAGGGCTCTTAACAGATCAACTAAAGTTTCTTTTTCGATTTTCTCCTCCTGTATATTAAATATAACACTATTCCCTTTTTTTTCAAGATATTTATTTTGTTCGGCAACAACTATACTGATTGAACGCTTTTTCTAAACAACTGTAAATTTTTCCCATTTTCGCCTGTCGAAAAAACCCCTTGACAAATGATAGAAAAAACCATAAGATTATAGCAAGATTAAATTTTTATTGATAATTTATTTTACCATTAAAACTGAGTTTTAATTTTGAGAGGTGTACTATGCATGAATTTGCCGAGTTCCGGCAGAAAGTGATAGATTGGGAAAAAAACAATTCCGACACTAACAATACAGCAGATGAGCTGCATAAAAGATTCGAATCTCTAAAGGAAGCAATCGCTAATTCTCTTCCGGCGGTTGAAAAATATGTTGAAAGTTTGGACCCTCATATAAGCACCCATCAAAAACAAGTAGCAAGAATCAGCGAAGCTTTGGCCGAATACATGGAACTTAGCCTCAAAGACAAATTAGCTTTAAGAGCTGCCAGTAAATTACACGATTTAGGTAAATTATGCGTGCCTTCCGGTATCTTGAATAAACCAGGAAGTTTAACCAAATTGGAATATGATATCGCGCAATTCCATTCGTATATTGGGTATAAAGTGCTGGCGAAAATCAGAGTCATGGGAGAAGCGGCAAAAATAGTACTTCAACACCATGAAAGAATCGATGGGTCGGGCTATCCCGAAGGACTGACGGGAGACGAAATCAGCAGGGGAGCGAAAATTCTCGCGGTCGCAGATGTGCTGGAGGCGATGACTTCTTTACAGCCGTATAGGTTCTCCCACGGTTTACAAAACACTCTCGAAGAAATATCAAAGGGTAAAGGCGTAAAATACGACGAATATGTTGTGGATGCCTGCATAGAACTCTTTGATAAAAAGAATTTAAATTTCTAAAAATCTACTATATTTTAAGTTTCTTTTACTCTGCTTCCCAACCGGCGAGGCGCGCCCACATCCACCAGGCAGCATATCCTTTTTGGTTTTCATTTAAAGGATAGGTATGAGAACCCGGTGTAGAATACCAGTCAATTCCTTCGGTATGAGAATCCTGCCATTCACTAGCCCAGTTTCCCATAACAATTCCACCGGTAGAGCTATAATAATCACAATTGTCATTTACAAATTCATAATAAGTACCGTCTGGATCATGCCTGTCGAAATCGGCAAAATCAAAAAGCCATTTGTCGTTATTAAGACAGTATGATCTAATCGAGTCATTTGCGGCTTTGTTGTTCGCGTCATCGTTTATATCGACATGTCCCGTCATATATACAAATGCAACATTAGGATAATCTTCTTCGAGTTGTGTCATAGGCCCGAGATACTGGTCCCAGAGAACCCCGGAAGAATACTTCCCGCTAACCTGACCACACCAAGACCACATAACGACATTAACATCAGCATGAGAAGGATGGTTTAGATACTCCCTGGTTTCTTCTACCCAATCGGGATAATAGCCGCAGTCATGGTCGAGCCAGCCATCATCATAACCATCTCCGTCTTCAAAATCGAGAGCTCCTCCTGTTCCACCATCATTGAAAGCAAAGAAGTCTTCAGGTAAATCGAGGCCTTTCCCTCCGTTATTTGCGAATTCGATAAGACCCTGCATCCCGTAAGTTATCTGCCAACCATGAGAAGTATGACCGTAGCCTATATGTAGAGTGTTTTTAGCTTCCTCTATCCAAGCCTGCGGCACCTGGGTTATATCAACACAGTGATGATCGATTGTTGAACCTGAAAAATTGAAAATTTCCTCCTCATCATCGCAAGAAGAACCGATAAGTAGAAGAAAAACCGTTAAATAAAAGACTAAAAATGTTTTTTTCTTCATTTTTCCTCCTGTTTTTATAGTGAATATATATAAGTGTAAGAATTACAGGCATATTTGTCAAGGATATAAAAATGTTCTATCCTATATACTTCATATACTGGAACAGTAGACAAAAACGAAGAGAATTTATTATCCTCTCACAAATCTAAGATAATGATTATATTATTATTTGTTATTTAATTAAAAGAATTTTTCCTTTAAAAAGTCTTTCTTCGCCTGCTTTCAATATACCAATATATGTACCTGAAGTACATTTTTCTCCGTTGTTACCGATTCCATCCCAGGAAAGATTGATTTGAGACGAAGCAACTCTGTCTAAAGAGAAAGATTTAATTAATGTTCCACTAACATTATAGATAGAGAATTCAATAACACCCGCATTATCAGGGATATTCAAAACAAACTCTGCGTTACCGCTGAAAGGATTAGGCGATACTGTGAAATTTAAAGTTGATTGTTCACGCGTAGGAACCTCCACTCCTCCCGTTAAATCCTCTAACACCCAAACGGTTCCTTCATCATGACAACATACATATATTTTATTTGTCTTAGGGTTAACACTTATAGTCCGAGGCGTATCCCCAACCCCTATAGTACTAACAACAGAACCAGTAGAGCCATCTATAACACTAATACTGTCAACATAATAATTCGAAACATAAATCCTGTTCTCTTCTGAATTTACATCAACTCCAATAGGATAGTTCCCAGCTTCTATAGTATCGATCCCGGTATTTGTTGCTCCATCAATTACAAGAACGTCATCAGAATTTTGTCTTGGTACATAGATACGGTTCAATGCAGGGTTTACCCCAATCATTCCCGGACCGGATGGGACAGAAATAGAAGTAACTACTGTATCAGTTTCTCCATCAATTACACTTACATCAGTAAAATTATTTATATATATTCGATTCGTTACAGGGTTAACGGCAACACCCAGAGGGCCATCTCCAACCGAAATAGTATCAATAACGGAATTAGTGCTACCGGCTATAACAAAAACTCTGTCATCATAGGATTGCGCCACATATATCTTGTTTGATATTGGATTGACAGCAAGGGCATAAGGATAATAGTCAACTTTAATATCAGCAATTATTGAATTAGTCCCTCCATCAATCACATAAACGCTGCTATCCGATAAACTTGCGGCGTATACCCGGTTTCTTACGGTATCCACGTCAAGATCGTTGACACCTAATACACCCCAAATAGTATCAATCACGGCACCCGTCGCGCCATCGATTGCAGTAATCCAATACCTGTTGCTCACATAGACCCGGTTTGTTGAAGGGTTTACACCGATTCCGGCAGCCGTATATCCAACATCAATCGTATCGATAACAGAAACCTGCCCCGTACCTGTAATTGTAAGACATAACAATAAAATCATAAACAAATTTTTTCTTAAAAAAGACATAATAGCCTCCTTTAAAATTTATATAACCAATAAAAATAATACTTTTAAACTATTCCCCTTCCCATAGGGGAAAAAAGATTACATCAAGTATCTTTACCGTTTTACTACGCCCCAAATTTATCTAACCTCTCTGCGTGAGCGAGAAGAAGAGAGGTTAAAAAAAGAGAAGGCATACGACCTAAATTGCCCTTAGCGCATTCGCTCTCACCAAATCCGGAAACACCGCTTATGCGGGTCCATTTGGAAACAAGTAAAAGCGGAACAGGATGCCAGGAATGAGATTCAAGTGTCGCAGGCGTAGAATGGTCTCCTGTGACAGCTAAAACATCCGGCGACATACTCATGATTTCCGGAATATATCCGTCTGTTTCTTCTATCTTCTCGACTTTCGCGTCGAAATTCCCATCCTCTCCGTAAGAATCTACTTTTTTAATATGAACATAAAAATAGTCGTAATCATTGTATGATTTTTTAAACACTTCAAACTCTTCCGCTACTGAGCCAGGTGTCCTATCTACATCCATTCCTATTAATTGTGTCAAACCTCTATACATCGGATAATCTGCAATAGATCTGGCTTTAAGTTTGTACGTTTCCTGAAACTGAGGTAAATCAGGATAACCCGAAATACCCCGAAGAACAGCCGCGTTTGGTTTCTCATTTATGCCATTAAGCGCTTTCTGAATTGCTTCCGTTAGCTTATTTATAATTTCAGCTGTCTTTTCCGCAGCTTGTGAACCTGAAGAGGCGCTTGATTGAAGAATTTCTTCCCCGACCGTTTGAGGATCGGTGTCCGTTACCTCTCCAGAGAGATCTTCACCTGTTAGTTTCACCACAAACCGATGTTCTTTCCCGCTTGTAAAAGAGATTTTTACCCCTTCTATTTCTGCAATTTCTCTGTTCAAATGTTTAATTATCTTTTCGTTCACCTCGGTTGCGATCCGCCCCGCTCTCCTGTCCGTAACAACACCTTTCTCAACTATGCAAAAATTTCCTCTTGCCGTTAAATCTCCCCTCTTTACTTCAACTCCCACACCCAGAGCCTCAAGAATTCCTCTTCCAATTTGGTACTTAACGGGATCATAACCAAAAAGAGCAAGATGAGCCGGACCGCTTCCGGGAGTTATTCCGGGAAAAACAGGATCCAAAAAGCCACATTCATTTTTAGCGGCAAGAGCATCTAAGTTTTTTGTCCGCGCAGTCTCGAGAGAAGTCTTACCTTTATAAGGCAATCCTCCGAGTCCATCCATAACCAGTAAAACAATTTTCTTTTTATTCTTTTTCGTTAGCTCCTTAAGAATCGAAATCGTATCGTACATAAAACCTCCTCAAAAAACCGTTTTCTATCCCGAACCGAGATAATGCTCATTCCAAACGGGATCTGTTAATTTATGCATTTCTTCGTCGTATTTTATTAATCCATCATTATATCCCTCATCTTTTAGTGCGACAGCCGCGTCGGTATCTGCAGGATTAGCGTTATGCTTCTTTACCACCTCAAGAAATGTACCATGATGATCTCTAATGAAACATGGCATAATCCAATTTTTGTGTTTCTCGGGCGGCTGCTTATACCCGTAATCATTTTGCCACTTTCTTATATCCTTGAAAAAACCAGAATGTATTATATCGTTTAAGTTACGGCTCTCTTTAAACGCATCATTAACATTGTCCACCGTATACGGAACAAAAACGCAAGGCATGACATCTCCATTCCAATTAATATAAAAATATCCTCCAGGTCTTGCTCCCGCGATACATCCATCAGAAGCTGTAGCAGTACTCCAAAAATCGGCAACAAAAATATCTTCTTTGCGCATAAGTTGCCATTCCCATTCATACATCCTGGCTCTCTGCGCGGGAGTAGGCATCAGATCGAGAGTAAATTTACGTCCTATCGGCATATACTGGAAAATCCAGGCATACATAGCACCTATTTCTTTAAAGAAAAAATCCCTGAAGCTATCAGAAGTAATAACGTCAACATTATCACAGGTGGCGGTTAACGATAAACCAAAAGGAACTCCCTCTTTTCTTAAATTTTCCATGGCTTTTAATATTCTCCCATAAACACCTTTGCCCCTTCTATCATCTGTTTCTTTTTTCATACCTTCGATCGATATAGCCGGAGTGACATTTCCTAATTTTGCCATTCTCTTTGCCACCTTCTCGGTAATCAAGGTACCGTTTGTATACATTAGAAAGTACGAATCGGGATACTTTTCATAAAGATCGAGAATTATTTTGTTTTCATCTTTGTAAAGTAGAGGTTCGCCTCCCGAAATCACAAAAAAAGTCATACCCCAGAACTCTTTTGCCTGCTCGATAATCTTAGTTAAAACATTCCAGCTTAACTTCTCTTTAAAATCGGCACCTGAAGCGGCATAACAACTTTTACAATGTAAGTTACATTTTTTAGTCGGGCTTATAGTCATAAAAACAGGCGGACGAACAGAAGATTCCTTCATATAATCCAACCTTTTATAAAAACCTCCGAAAAAAACATTCCCAAGAAAAACACGAAGAAGCCCGTCCACAGATTCTCTCGACAAACTCCCCTTTTCAATAGCTCTATCTATACTCCTAAAAATAGATCTTCCCATATAATATTTATCTTCCTGAACTTTTAAAGGTCTGTTATCGAAATTTTCCTTTATTAAATCCGTGTATATACGCCTTTCCATACTTCGGATTAACAAGTGTCTTAATTTTCTTTTATTGATGGCAAAATTTGTTGAAGAAGAAATCATCTTGAAGCTCGCCCTTTTCACAACATTCATAAATATCTCCCTTTTAAAATTTCACACTCCAAAAAATCTAAAAAATTTTAAAGATCTAACTCTACCCCAAAGTTTTTTATAAATCTTTTCAACGAATTTTTATTCACTTCGTAAAAAACCCATCGTTTATACTGCCTTTTTATAACCAAACCCGCTTCTTCGAGCTTGCGAAGATGATGAGAAACGGTAGGCTGGGAAAGCTTTAAAGATTCAACAATTTTTGTAACATTTTTCTCACACGTCTTGAGAAGCTTCAGTATCCTTAACCTGGTTTCATCAGCCAACAAAGACAAAATTTTTACTATTTCCACTAAACCTCCCTTGATTTTAACATATAGACGACCGTCTATATATAACT
>CAYWUC010000063.1:0-2006 GCA_964461395.1 uncultured bacterium | reverse complement strand
ATTACCTGGTAATTCCCAATTTGTTTCATTTATAAGGTCGTACCCGCCAATCCAGGGTTCGTCGGCATATCTCTCTGCCAATTTATGCCATAAAGAGACTGTTTTCGCTCTATTTTCTTCGCTTTCCCATAGAGAAGGCTTCATTGGATCATAATCTGCTATTGCGGCATCATGACCCTGTCCTCCGGGAGCGGCATGCAAATCAAGTATTAAGTACATATTATTTGCTTCGCACCAGGAAAGGAGACTATCGGTTAATTCGAACCCTTTTTCCAACCATGTGTTTTCATAAGTCACAGGTTCTTCTTCGATAGGAAGTGTGAATAAATTATAATGCATTGGCAGCCGAATACAATTAAACCCCCAGGAAGCCAAAGAGTCGATATCTATTTTTCTACAATGATTAGCCAACCATGCGTTATAGAAAGTATCCGTATTCGCCGTACCTATTAACGATTCGATCGAATCTCTTAATTCATGCTGGGTATTTATGAATGGTTTGGTTCTGAGCATATATCCTTCCTGTAACATCCAACCTCCAAGACCTATTCCTTTTAAAACAACTTCACTTCCACCCCCATTTACTATTCTTTTATTGTCCGCTTTTAGGAATCCTTGAGAATAACCTGTAGAAACTACGAAAAAAACAAATAAAAAAGAATTTGACACTATCCTTCTCATATTTTCCTCCTTAGGTAATATTTCTATACAATACTTTATCTATATTAACTGTCAAGTATGATTTCGGAATAAAGCGTAAATTCAATCTTGACATTTTTTCTGAAATCCCTACAATTTAAACCATGAGAAAAAGTAATAACGGAAAATTAAGCGTACTAAATATTTCTCTTCTTCTAATTATGACAATTACATTTGATGGCTGTATATTCAACGACGAAGACAATCTCTCAATCATCGATCCCGAAGATGCTGCTCGAGTTTCGGGCTACATCGATGTACTCCCGTGGGGACAGGAAGCACTCGACAATGCGGGAAAGAGAGATGAATTCATCGAAACCGTTATCAGAGCCTGCGCCGAGTTTGCTCCCGCTGACGAAGATTGGCAAATCTGGTGTCAAGCTTTTCTCGTAGCGGCAGCTTGCAGAGAAAGCTCTCTCAACATCGACCTGGTTCATGAAGATATTCCGGATCCACCTGTGGGACTTCTCCAAATCCGGTTTGGTTCCGTCATCAGAGAATTCGACAGGTATGGCAATAAGGATGCTTTAGAACGCATCGGTTGTGAGTGGCCGGATTTCAGCGGACTTAGTGACGAAGACTGGTCAAATCCAACTCTGGATGAAATATTGTGGATGCAAGACGTACAATGTAATGTCGGCCTTGGCGCGTGGACCTATTTTTTGATGGCATCGGGCAATGGCGCTCCGCCTTATTACGTGCATAATTACTGCGCGGGAGAAGGAACTCCGGGGAATCTGGTCATAGGTATGCTCGATTACTTTATGGGTCCCGGAGGATCGACGAACTTTGATGAAAACGACCCTTATTCGCATCCTTATGTTGCTCCAATCAAGGAGTACTTCGACCTTATGATAACACCGTCACCCGATCCCCATCCTTTTATTCGTATGTTTGAAACGAATCCCTGTCAGCATTGCGAAAACTGCAACGATTAAAAAGTGTATGGGGGGGGGTTGTTCGTTGGATCGAGACTTTAGTATATCAGTAAATCAGTGTATTAGTTTACAATTTTTTTACTAATAAACCAATTTACCAATACACCAATTCACTATTTCCGCAGTTACGGAAATCCAGCCTTGACAAAACAAACCATAGTATTATAATCAATAAATAATAAATGGGGCCCGTAGCTCAGCTGGTTAGAGCGGCTGACTCATAATCAGTAGGTCGTGGGTTCGAGCCCTACCGGGCCCATAAATAATAAAGATGAAAAATTTAAATTATAATTTCAAAGGGCGAATAGCTCAGCTGGTTAGAGCGCCGGTCTCACATACCGGAGGTCAGGGGTTCAAGTCCCTTTTCGC
>CAYWUC010000062.1:0-1712 GCA_964461395.1 uncultured bacterium | reverse complement strand
ACCTTCCGTAAGTCCAAAATATATTCCGTAAAGAGCAAATAAACCCCATATATGAAATGTACTGTAAGAAAATCCGAAACCCAGATATATAAGAGCGTAAATAATCCATCCGCTAACTATTACCTTTCGCCTTCCAACTCTGTCAGACCACACTCCCCCGGGGACCGAGGTTACCATCTTTACAAAATGAAGCACAATCCAGAGGAGAGGAATAAGAGAAATTGCAATACCGGTATCTTTTGCCTTTAAAATAAGAAAAGCATCGGATGAATTTCCGAGAGTGAAAAGGATTAGAACTAACAGATATGCCTTAAAATTTTTTGAAAGAATAGAAAATTTAAATTCTATATTTTTTTCTTTTGCCTGCATTTTCTTTTCTTTTACAAAGAAAAAAATGATAAAGATAGTTATAATCCCGGGTAATAAAGCCCAGGTGAATAGGTTTTTGAGACTCATTCCGCACTTAAGAAGTATTATTGCCGAGAGTGGTCCGATTATTGCCCCCGCGTGATCCATTGCCCTATGTAAACTAAAAGCTTTACCCTTTATATCTTCCGGTGTAGAAATGGAAATAAGAGCATCTCTGGGCGAAGTTCTTACCCCTTTGCCCAAACGATCTATAAATCTTATAACTGCAACCTGCCACCAGAATCTACTTAAAGCGATTATGGGTCTTCCGAGTGCAGCCAGGGAATAACCTACTATGATAAGCGCTTTTCTCTTTTTTATTTTATCCGAAAACCAGCCTGAAAACAGTTTAAGGAGACTGGCGGTCGATTCCGCTATACCTTCGATAATTCCTAAAGCCCCTGCCCCAACACCAAGAACAGAAGTAAGAAAAATCGGCAAAAGGGGATAAATCATCTCACTTGCTGCGTCGTTAAGTAAACTGACGAAACCTAAAGCTTTTACATTTTTAGGGATATCTTTAAAAAATTTCATGATTTACTTCCGGCAAAAAATATTTATTATTAACATCCAAAAAGTCAAGTGTCGATTTTACGCTTTTACATTGTGCTTTATGCAAAAAATTGCATAAAGCTAATTAAAACCCCAAATGCCCTATATCCTTTAATTTTAAAATTTTACGGAGAAAAAGGGTGACATAAACAAAGAATAAATGAATAATTTTTCATAAAAAAATGAAAGCTTTGTCTTGACAATCGAATAAAATAAGATATTATAAAATATTGTCGATTATTGAGGAGGGTTAAATGAAAAAAGAAGTAAAAAAAGTAGTTCTCGCGTACTCCGGAGGGCTGGATACAACAGTGATTCTTCACTGGCTTAAGGAGAACTACGACTGTAAGGTTATAACCTTCACTGCTAACCTTGGGCAGGAAGACGAATTGGAGGGACTCGAGGAAAAAGCTCTTTCTTCAGGGGCGGAAAAGGCTTATGTGGTGGATTTGACTGAGGAATTCGTTACGGATTATGTTTTTCCCGTTCTGAAAGCCGGAGCGGTATATGAAGGTAACTATCTTTTAGGGACTTCTTTCGCGCGTCCGATTGCGGCGAAAAAACAGGTTGAAATAGCGGAAAAGGAAGGCGCGGACGCGGTTGCTCACGGCTGTACAGGGAAAGGGAATGATCAGGTGCGATTCGAATTAACGTATAAAGCTTTAAACCCAAAATTAAAGATAATCGCGCCATGGAGAGAATGGGATATAAAATCCCGGGAAGATGAAATAGACTACGCGAAAAAATACGGA
>CAYWUC010000061.1:0-1508 GCA_964461395.1 uncultured bacterium | reverse complement strand
TCTGTAGCTACTATTTTTTTTATCTTTTTGGGATGAAGATCGTGAAAGTTGAGCCTTCTTTTTCTTTGCTCTCTACTTCTATCCATCCTCCCATCTCTTTTACCGAGTTATAAACAAAGTACAGCCCGAGACCGGTTCCGCCGCCTCCCGTTTTAGTCGTAAAGAAGAGCTCAAAAATTTTGTCCTTAACAACTTCGCTCATTCCGCATCCTGTGTCACTAATAGAAATGGAAACGTATTCTTTTTCTTTTTCATCTTTTTCCGGGCGGAGAACGTTTTTAACTTCGACATTAATTTTTCCTTTGTCGTTAATCGAATCCCGCGCGTTAATGATCAAATTTAAAAGTATTTGGTGAAGCTGGTCCTGATCTCCTATAATATTGGCTTTTGAATCCGTATATTTTGAAGTAATCTTTACTTTTTTGGGGAGTATCTGGCTGGAAAAGGTTACCACGCCTTTTACGGATTCATTTACATCGAATAAATTCTTTTCTCCTTTTATTTTTCTCATATTTGAGAGTAAACTTTTGAGAAGTGTTTTTATCTTTTTCGCTCCCCCCATCGCTATATTAATATCGTCTAAAACCCTAACATCTTTTGAATTGCTTTCAGCCGCGCTGAGGCCGCACATAACCTCCATCAAGAGATTATTCGCTTCGTGAGACACTCGTCCTATTAATTGTCCGACAGTCGCGAGCCTTCTCGACTCGAGCATTTTCTTCTGAAGGAGTTCTATACGCGAGATATCTTTAGCCATAGAAAGTCCCCTGATCGGAGAATCCGAATCGAGAAGAAAAGATACCCATTCATAGGCTCTCGTGTCTAAATGATCCGTTTTTAATTCGGTTCGCTGAATTACTGTTGGTGGTTCCTTTTTTGAATTATTATTTTCTTTTTTGGATTTGTTATTGTTTTCTTCCTTAGCAAAAGATTCGAGGCTTTTACCTATTTCTTTCATCAGGGGTTTTTCTAAAACTTCAGCGATGTTTTTTCCGAAATCGTTTTCCGCTCTGCCGTTCCAATATATAATATTAAGGTCCTTATCCCAGCCGATAACAGGTATAGGGACGAAATCGAGAATCATAGAAATATCTTTTTTTAAATTTATCATAAAATCTATATAAAATAAAAGGCAGAGAGTCGTGGTGTTCCACGCTCTCAATATAACCTTTTAATTGTTAATGTTTTACTTCCAGCCTTCGATTTCCAGGTGGGAAATCGCTTTATGGGAAACGAAAACCGACCTGTTGTTCGCCATGGGTGTGTCGACTTTCAAAAACAAACCTCTATCGTTTCTTCCGGTCACTTCACCCTGGAACTTCGAGCCGTCCACGGTTACGATTTTGATGAGTCTTTTCGTTTTTTTTGTCTGCGCGCTCATATCTCCTCCTTTACTGTTTTTCATTTTTCTAGCAGTGCGTGCCGTCTATACTCAACGCAATAATTCCAACATCGGGGTTGCTCACTTCAACATTTTTCGGCTGTTTATTTAATGAGTTTATAAATCC
>CAYWUC010000060.1:0-12013 GCA_964461395.1 uncultured bacterium | reverse complement strand
GAAGCCAAAAGCGGAAATTTTATAGGTTGAATCGTTGATGTTATACCCAGTACAAGCAAAATATTGAATATATTACTTCCTACCACGTTGCCTATTGCGATATCCGATTTCCCTTTTTTCATTGCCGTAAGAGAGGTTGCCATTTCCGGTAGAGAGGTTCCCAATGCTATTATAGTTACACTTATTAGTATTTCGGAAATGCCGAGTCTTTTTGCTATTATTACCGCATTATCGACAATGAAGTGAGCTCCGAGGAGAACTCCGGCTATTCCTATTAATGACAAAATAGATGCTTTGAATATTTGTTTATTTGAATGTTCGATATTTGTCAGGTCTGTATTAAGCCTGAAATTTCTTCTGTCTTTTCTTGCCATAGAATACAGATAAGAAACGTAAAGAAAGAAGAGGATAAGTAAAAATATTCCGTCAAAACGCGAAAGATAGTTGTCTCCTGTACCATACCAGTCATCACGCACAAGGAAAACAGTTAAAATGCTTACCATTAAACAAAAAGGAATTTCCCATTTGATAGTCGATTTTTTAGCTGTGAGAGACCATATAAGAGCTCCCAGACCAAGAACAAGACCGATGTTCGCGACGTTACTGCCGAGAACATTTCCGAAAGAAATGGAAGGATAAGATGAAATTGCCGCTTTAATTGAAACGGCTGCCTCCGGCGCGCTTGTTCCGAATGCCGTAATAGAGAGTCCGATAAAAAGAGGGGAAAGTCCGAATATTGTCGCGATCTCGACAGCCCCGTCGATCATAGCATCGGCTCCTTTAACAAGTAAAATAAGTCCTAAGATAAGTAGAAAATAACTCATTTTTATTGAAGATAGAAAATAAATTATTTTTGTCAATAGGATTTAGGATATTCAATTTATTGGTAAACAAGCGAATTGGTGATAATAAGTCCCGTTTTATTTGCTGTTACTGTACGTAGATTCTTTGAATTGATTGAACAATCAATCAGTCACGAGGCATGAGTCAAAAATTAGGATTTGGTATATATATAGGATTTAGTTTTGACCTTGGACTCTGGACATTGGACTTAGGACTTAGGACGTTGGACTAAATTAATCCGTGTCAATCCGTGGTTGATTTTTTCCCTTGACAAAACCCATAAAATTCGTAATTATTAAATATCTCTTCGGGGTTGGGTGTAATTCCCGACCGGCGGTGAAAGCCCGCGAGGAGCAATCCTGATTCGGTGAAATTCCGAGGCCGACGGTTAAAGTCCGGATGAGAGAAGAGAATGGACTTTATAAAACCCCCGAAGAGGGGTTTTTTTATGAATAAATTAGATGAACATTTTATAAAGGAAACATTTGAACTTGCCATAAAAGGTGAAGGAATTGTTTCCCCGAATCCTCTCGTTGGTGCCTGCGTGGTAAAAGATGGTGTGGTTGTAGGAAGGGGTTATCATAAAGGTCCGGGAAATCCGCACGCGGAGGTCGAAGCCATCACCCAGGCGAGGGATAAAGCTAAAGGTGCTACTTTGTATGTTTCTCTCGAGCCCTGTTGTCACCATGGTAAAACTCCTCCATGCGTTAAACTTATCGAATCAAAAGGTATAAGTAGAGTCGTTGCTCCCATAAAAGACCCCAATCCTCTTGTCGACGGAAAAGGTTTTGAATGTCTGAAAAATAAAAATATCAGGGTAAAAACAGGTATTCTCGAAAAAGAAGCGAAAGAGCTAAATGCTTTTTACTTAAAGTATATTACGAAGAAAATTCCATATTTAATTTTAAAAACGGCGGTTACTCTGGACGGAAGAATCGGAGACCCCGACAGGGGAATATTTAAGATATCGGGAGAGGAGTCTCATAAGGAAGTTCACCGCCAGAGGAATAGAGTGGACGCGATATTAGTTGGTGTCGGAACTGTTTTGATGGATAACCCCGCTCTGACGGTACGAGAAGTCGAAGTTAATAAACAACCTTACAAAATCATAATAGATCCTTACCTTGAGTGTCCTGTTGATGCAAAAATTTTTAGGGGAGGAGGTAAAGTTATTCTGGTTACGACTAAAGAAGAAGCAAAAGAAAAATATCCGAAGGCGGTAGTATGGTTTTTTAAAGGAAAAAACAACGTGATAAGGGTAAGAGATATATTGAAAAGAGCGGGGAAAGAAAATATTGCTTCTATTATGATAGAAGGCGGTAGCGAAACTTTTACCCGGTTTGTCGAAGCGGGTGTAGTAGATAAATATCTTCTTTTTATATCTCCTTCTTTTTTGGGTAGCGGTGTTCCGCTTTTCAATTCGGCTTTTAAAAGGGTTTATTTGAATACCAATGTAAAAAGAATAGGAGAAGATTTTTTAGTGGAGGCGACCAGTGTTTACAGGAATAATTAAGAATGTAATTAAGCTCGATAGGTTAAAAAAAGAGAAAAACAATATGACTGTTCACTTGGTGCTTCCTTTCTCCGCAAGTATCGGAGATAGTGTTTCTGTGAACGGAGCCTGTTTGACGGTTTCAAAGATATACGGATCGACCTATGTGTTCGATGCTTCTTCCGAAACTGTTTCCCGTAGTAATCTTTCTAAGCTCAGTGGCGGAGATTGGGTAAATGTCGAATCTTCTCTTACTGCAGGCGATTTGCTTCACGGGCATCTTGTTTACGGACATGTGGATGGCGTTGGTAAGATATTGAATATAAAAAAGACCGTGGAAACTTATGATTTTATTTTTGAATATCCTTCCAGCCTTTCCCGGTTTATAGCCGAGAAAGGTAGTATTGCGCTCGATGGAGTTTCGCTTACTATTACTGAGGTAAAGGAAAAGAGTTTTAAGGTTGTTATGATAAAACATACTTTATCAAATACGAATTTTAAATACAAGAAAAAAGGAGATATTGTGAATATTGAAGTAGACCCACTGGCAAGATATTTGCAGAGATTACTGGAGTTCAAATGAAAAAGTTTAGTTCGATAGAAGAAATAATTGAAGATGTGAGAAAAGGCACACCTATTATTGTAGTGGACGATGAAGGCCGAGAAAACGAAGGAGATTTTGTCGTGGCGTCCGAGAAAATAACACCTGAGATAATAAATTTTATGGCAAAAGAAGGGCGTGGATTGATTTGTGTTTCTTTGCTCGAGAAAAGATTATGTGAACTTGAACTGCCTTTAATGACAACTAATATAACGGCTCGACACGGTACCGCTTTTGCTGTTTCGGTAGATGCCCGGGAGGGTACTACTACCGGGATAAGCGCGTTCGATAGGGCTCTGACGATTAAAAAACTTATCGATCCCAAAACACAAACTGAGGAGCTTTGTAGGCCAGGGCATGTTTTTCCGATAAAGGCAAAAGAGGGAGGGACTTTAAGGAGAGCCGGTCATACCGAGGCTTCTATAGATATAGCAAGGATTGCGGGGTTGTATCCTTCAGCCGTTATTTGCGAAATAATGGATGAAGATGGTTCGATGGCGAGGTTACCGCGGCTCCTCGATATAGCCAAAAAGCATAATTTAAAGGTGGTTACGGTAGCGAGTTTAATTAAATATAGACAGAAAAGAGAGAAATTAGTAAAAAAAGAAGCAGAAGTTGATTTTCCAACTCATTTAGGGAAGTTCAAACTTATACCCTATACAAATATCATAGATGATAAAATTCATATCTCTATTGTTAAAGGAGAAGTGAGCAATCAAAAAGATGTGCTTGTCCGAGTTCATTCAGAATGTTTGACCGGTGATACGTTTCGTTCTCTCCGATGTGACTGCGGCGAACAACTTGTAAATGCTTTAACGGTTATAAATAAAGAAGGTAGAGGTGTTTTTCTGTATATGAGGCAAGAGGGCAGAGGAATAGGATTGTTAAACAAGCTGAGAGCGTATAAACTTCAAGATGAAGGATTGGATACCGTAGAGGCAAACGAAGAGTTGGGTTTTAAGACGGATTTACGTGATTATGGGATAGGAGCTCAGATTCTAAGGGACCTGGGTCTTTCTACAATAAGACTTCTTACAAATAATCCGAGGAAAATCGTAGGACTCGAAGGGTACGGTCTACAGGTTACCGAAAGAGTGCCTATAGAAGTTAAACCTTCCGAAGAAAATATTAGATATCTTAAAACTAAAAAGAACAAACTTGGACACACGCTTAAAAATGTATAAATATATTTTATATTAAAAAAATACAGATAGTAAAGGAGGCTTTATGGAACACAAAGGTTTAGTCAAAGGGAAGGGAGTGAAAATAGCAATTGTTATATCACGTTTCAATTCCAGGGTAACCAATGTATTGAAGGAAGGCGCGATCGATTGTTTAGAGAGGCATGAAGTTAAGGAACAGGATATAGACGTTTATTGGGTGCCCGGGTCTTTTGAATTGTCGATGCTTCTTTCAAAAATTGTAAATATTAAAAAATATGACGGATTTTTAGTCCTCGGAGCTTTGATAAGAGGAGATACACCTCATTTTGATCTTCTCGCGTCAGAAACAACAAAAGGTATAGCTAAAATATCGATGCAAACAGTTAAACCTGTTGGATTTGGAGTTGTTACCGCAGATACCGAAGAACAGGCTCTTAGCCGGGCAGGTATGAAAGTTGGAAATAAAGGATGGGATGCCGCGTTAAGTATTCTCGAAATGATAAACCTTTATGAGAATCTTGAAAAGTGATAGATAAAAATAAAGGAAGCAGAAGACTTGGTAGGATACTTGCTGTTCAGGCGTTATACCCTGCCAGAATAAATTTAAAATACTCTCCTGAGAATCTAGAAAAAATAGCCGCTTTGGATAAACAGGAGTATAATGAGGAGGCTTTATCTTTTGCTCATATTCTGTTAGATCTTGCGGAAAAACATCTGGAGGAAGCGGATAAATTGGTGAAAACGGTTCTCGAGAATTGGGAGTGGGACCGTTTATGTTCTATGGATAAGACAATTCTTGGAGTAGCAGTTCTCGAGCTTATGCACTTACCTGAAGTGCCTGCCAAGGTAGTAATAAACGAGGCTATTGAGATTGCTAAAGAATTTTCGACTGAAAAATCGGGAATCTTTGTTAATGGTATACTCGATTCAGTCGCGAGAGACAAAGGTCTTTTATGATATGATTTATGCTGTAATTTCGGATATACATGGTAATCTGGAGGCGCTCTTATCTGTATTGGAATCTATTAAGTCTTACGAGGAGAAGATCGATAAGATTATATGTTTGGGGGATATTGTCGGTTACGGAGCGGATCCCGGAGAATGTATAAAAGTAACCAGAGAGATTTCGGATGTTATTCTCGCGGGCAATCATGATTTTGCCGTTTGTGAACTAACGAGTATAAACGATTTTAATGATTACGCGAAAGAAGCGGTTTTTTGGAGTAGAAGTGTTTTGTGTGATGATGAAATAAAGTTTCTAAAAAATTTGCCCCTTAAATTCAGAGAAGAAAATATAAGTTTTGTGCATGCGTCACTTTATCGACCCGAGTTCTGGAGGTATCTTTCTAGTCCGAGTGATACTTATGTGGAGTTTCAGATTATGGAGGATAAGATCCTTTTCGTCGGACATACTCATGTGCAGTTGCTTTTTAAGGATACAGGTGAAAATGTCGAAATATTATCCCCCGGGGAAATCTCTCTGGAATCCGATAAAAAATATATAATTAATCCAGGTAGTGTGGGACAGCCCAGGGATAGAGATCCCCGAGCTTCGTTTATGATTTATGATTCGAATAAAAAATATATTCAAAGTTTTAGGGTCGAATATGACATTGAAAAAACACAGAGTAAAATCCTGAAAGCCGGACTGCCCGAAATTCTGGCTACACGTTTAAGTCGCGGAGCATAATCCTTAGATACCGGATACCGGATTCTTCGAATCAGTTAACCAAGTCGTGAGTCATGTGTCTTGTGTCATGAGTCAAAACTAAAAACAAAAAACCAGCTGACGGCTAGAAAATACCTTGACAAAAAAAATGTATTTTCTATCATAAAGGATATGAAAATTATCTTAGCTTCGTCTTCGGCAAGAAGGAAGGAGTTTTTTAATCAGCTTGGAATAAACGGAAAAATTATACCTTCGGATGTTGAAGAAGTTATACTCGATACCCCGGAAGAAACAGCTGTTTGCAATGCTGTTAATAAGGTCAGGTGGGTCAGTGAGAAAAAAAAGAAAACAAAGGGAAACATTATTATAGGTTTTGACACACTCGTTTTTCTTGAAGGGGAAATACTCGGAAAACCGAAAGACAGAGAAGATTCAATAAAGATGTTGAAAAGTTTGTCCGGCAAATGGCATAAGGTTTTTACAGGAGTGGCCCTATTAAACGATGGGATAATCTCTCAGGATTATGATGTAAGCGATGTCAAGTTTCATGAATTGAGCGATTCTCAAATTTTATATTATGTGAATTCAGGACAAAATTTAGACAAAGCCGGTTCTTATGGTATCCAGGATAGAAATATGTCTTTTATAGATAGAATCGAGGGCAGTTTTTCTAACGTTGTCGGGTTTCCTTTAGATACCAGCATTAATCTTTTAAAAGAAGTCGGTTTTAAGGTATGAGGAGAAAACATTATGATTTGGGCTGATACTATCAAGTGGTATGGAGATTACGCTGAGTTGATAGATCAGAGAAAACTGCCCCATGAGGAAGTTTATGTTAAAATAAACTCTGCTAAGGAGATGTATACCGCGATTAAAGATATGCTGGTTAGAGGAGCCCCTGCGATTGGTGTGGCTGCGGGTTATGGTATCGCTCTTTCTGCTCTTAGTAGTAAAGATAGAGCTTCTTTGGAAAGAGATATTTTTCTTATAGAGTCTGCCAGACCGACAGCTTACAATCTTTTTTATGCGGTAAAAAGAATGAGGAGACTTCTTGAGAGAGAAGGGTTAAAGCCTTCTCTTTTTGTGGTAGAAGCTATTAACATTCATGAAGAAGATAAAAAGCTTACGGAACTTTTGGGAGAAAAAGGCTCTGAATTAATAAAAGACAATTCTTTATATATGACAATCTGTAATGCCGGAGCTCTCGCGACCGGTGGTATTGGTACGGCGCTTTCCGTTTTTTATAAGGCGAAAGAAAAGGGTAAAGAAATAACTGTTTTTGTTCCCGAGACGAGGCCTTTTCTCCAGGGAGCAAGGCTTACTGCCTGGGAACTTACAAAAAACGGGATAAAAGCAATTCTTATTGTCGATGGGGCAATTGCTCATATAATGAAAACCGAAGAAATAGATGGAGTTTTTACAGGAGCGGATAGAATTTCAAAAAATGGAGATACCGCGAATAAAATAGGTACTTATTCCCTGTCTTTATCCGCGAGAGAACAGGGAGTTCCTTTTTACGTTGTGGCACCCAGTACGACTTTTGATTTAGATCTTAAGAGCGGAGAAGATATTCCTATAGAAGAAAGAAATATAAAAGAAGTTACGGGCTTTATGGGAGTACAGTCGGCACCGGAAAATATAAACGTCAGGAATCCGGCTTTTGACGTGACCCCGCATGAACTTATTAGTGGGATTATTACGGAAAAAGGTATTATTTCTCCGCCGTTTGAAGAGAAAATAAGTGAGATTAAATGCTAATTCTAATTTTGCTTTTCGTCGAAGAAGATGTATTTGTTCCGGTTTTGCCTAATCCTGAAGTAAAGCCTGAAATCGAATGGTTCAATAAGATAGAAAGAAATTGGATAAATTTAGCTTCTAACCGTAAAATTGATTACAATTATGCGGCATTTAAATTTTGCGATTTAGAATTTGAGAGCTTAAGAGAGAGAGATTTTTCGGATCATTATCGGCTAAAAGCATCTATTAAATCCCTGTCTTATTCTTTGAAGACTGATTATGTATATTGGGATGATATTGAATTTTCAAAAACGACAGGGTGGAAATGGTTTTTAGAAGAAGGAGGGTATCTCCTTAGTTGGTTTGAAGCGTATAGTTTTCGTGATTCTATTATAGCCGATGTTGGAATGCGTTTCTACCAGTTACTTGGACCTTTTTTTATCGGAGGATGGACAAACTATAGGGAAAGTCTGGATTACGGTTTAACTGTTCAGCTTATGGGACTTAGAGGAGAGTTGGGAAAAGAAAGAAGGTGCGTTGGTCTGGTGAGTGATTTGGGGGAAATTAAAGCGGGAAGGTTTAGAGAGCGTTTTCCTGTGGTTTTTTATCCTGTGGAAAATCTTATGCCGAGGATAGGTGTTTTTCATGGAGCAAGAATAAATTTTCTTGATTTTAAGTTTGATGGGGGTCGAAGATATATTTACGCGGAGGGAGAGGATACATTAAGCTGGAGGGAAGGAGAGGCTTATTTCGCGAATATCGAATTTGAAAGAGAAAAATTCGGCTTTCAATACTTTTGTCAGGACCGAGGTCTTATAAGAAGATTCGGAAAGGTTTACGCTACTGGCCGGTTAGGCTTTTTCGAATCCAAAATCTCACTTACCGGTTATCTTACTCCAAAGAAATATATTACAGGAGGTTTTTCCTTATGGCTTACAACAAAGATTTCGCCTTTTGTTTCACTTTCGAATTTATCCTGGGCGCCGAATGATAATTTTCGAGAACCTTTATATTACGTGGGTATAAGGTATGCTGACTAATTCTGAAAGAAGAGTGCTTATTTTTATTATAATTGTACTTATTGGCGGCAGTTTGGCAAGTTTCCTGCGCGAGGAACCTTTGAAAGAGGAGAAAAAACATATTTCTTTTCCTGTAAATATTAACACCGCGACGGAAAAAGAATTGGTTCTCCTACCTAATATTGGTCCGGTTACCGCGGGGAGAATATTGAAATACAGAGAGGAAAAAGAGGGATTTAAAACTAAGAAGGAATTATTGGAAGTTAAAGGTGTAGGAAAAGTTAAATTCGAGAAAATTAAGGATAAAATTTGTGTTAAGCAGCCAAATGAAATTAAAAAGGAATTTTAACCACAAAGTTCACAAAGATTTTTAAATCGTTAGTTCATTAGTCAGTTAGGACGTTAGGTGGTTTAAAAACTTGGAGGTAATTATGGAAATGAAATTAATCGATATAGAAAGCCCCGAAAATGCGAACGTGATAATAGGTCAGACCCATTTCATTAAAACCGTAGAAGATATCCATGAAGCTCTTGTTACTTCCTTGCCCATGATTAAGTTTGGTCTTGCTTTTTGTGAGGCTTCCGGTGCAAGGCTTATTCGCCATACTGGTACGGATAAAGACCTTGAGGAACTTGCAATAAAAAATGCCGAGAAGATTGGGGCGGGACACTCATTTGTTCTTATCCTGGGAAATGCTTTTCCTATAAATATTATGAAGTCACTCCGGGCTGTGGATGAGGTTCTTTATCTCTACGCCGCTACAGCGAATCCTCTTAAAGTTATTGTTGCTGAAGAAGGGGATCAAAGGGGAATAATTGGAGTTCTCGATGGAGAGAAACCTCTTGGGGTGGAAGGGGAAAAAGATATTAACGAGAGAAAAGACTTGCTGAGAAAAATCGGGTATAAACTTTGATTAGAGAAAAAATAAGACGAATGAAAAAGAGGTGATATGAAAAGAGAAACTGGCGGGGATATTCTAAGTTTTATAGAAAATATCATTTATGAAAAGAAGCAGGTCGAGGGGGATAGTATATATTTTACGGTCAGCAAGATTTTTCGTCTTACAACTAAAGGTGAAATCGATTTTGGCGGAAGTGAATATAAGGAAAGCGAAAAAGAGTTAATCGAACCTGTTAAGCGGAAACCCGAGGATAAATACGGGTGGTGGGATCTTAGTTTGGGGGAGTATTTTGTTGAGTTCAATGAAAAATTGCAGGATATTATTCCTGAAGATAAATTAGTAATATTACAGCCTTCTGAAAGGTTAACTAAAAACGGAGCTTCTCATCCTACCAGGGTATTACAGAAAAAAGGAAAAATAAGTACGATTCTTTATGTAGGAAAAAACGGAATAAATATAAAAGAGAACGCAAGAGTAAGCAGACTTATTGTGCTGGACTGAATATAGTCTATATTGAGGAGTTATAAAGTGAAGGAAAGAGTATTGTTTTTATGCACACAAAACTCGTCGCGTTCACAGATGGCGGAAGGATTACTCCGAAATTTCTATGGTGATAGATATGAAGTTTTTAGCGCTGGAACCGAGCCTTTGGGGGTAAATTCGAATTCAATAGAAGTAATGAAAGAGATAGGAATAGATATATCGAATCATTATTCCAAGAACGTCAAGGATTTTATTGATAAGAATTTTGATTATGTTATTACGGTTTGCGGCGGGGCTGAGGAGACCTGTCCGTTCTTTCCCGGAGGTAAAAAACAGTTACATAAAGATTTTGAAGATCCCTCTTCCTTTTCTGGTGATAAAAAAGAGGTGCTTGCTAAATTCAGAAAAATTAGAGACGAATTAAAGAAATGGATTGAAGAAATTTTTGATTAAGAGTTTTTTGGAGGATTAGTGGAAGAAAATAGAGCTTTGATTATAATCGATATGCAGAATGATTTCTGTCCCGGAGGGGCTCTGGCTGTTCTCGAGGGTAATGAGATTGTTCCTGTTATAAATAAACTCTCAAGTAAATTCAGAAGAATAATTGCTACACAGGATTGGCATCCTCCCGATCACGTGTCTTTTGCCGTTAGCCACCCGGGTAAAAAAGAGTATGATGTTATCAGTTACGAGGGAATAGAACAGGTACTCTGGCCGAAGCATTGTGTTCCGGGAACTAAAGGCGCGGAATTTCACCCCGAGCTTGATACGGAAAAATTTAATTTAATTTTGAGAAAAGGAAGCAATCCAAAAATCGACTCTTATTCTGCTTTCAGAGAAAATGATAAAAAGACTTTAACAGGTCTCGAAGGATATTTAAGAAATCTTAGTGTCAGTAAGACTTACTTCTGTGGACTGGCGCTCGATTACTGCGTTTTTTATTCCGCGATGGATTCAAAGGAGTTGGGATTCGAGACTTATGTTATAATCGATGGGACAAAAGGAATAGATTCACCAGAAGGGAATATTGATAAGTCTTTGAATACTATGCGGAAAAAAGGAATAAAAATAATAGAATCTAATAATTTATAGGAGGTAAGATGTTGCCAGTTGAAGTAAAACCAGGTATTTACTGGGTAGGTGTCGATGACCGTGCAACGGATTTGTTTGAAGGCTTGTGGCCTATAACAAGGGAAGGAGTATCTTATAACTCCTATTTGATCGATGATAAGAAAAAAGCCATAATAGATTTAACTAAATCTCTTAAAGGTGATGAGTTTTTCGATAATGTTAGTAAATTAACAAACATAGAGGATATCGACTATATTGTTGTGAACCATATGGAACCGGATCACTCGGGTATCTTGCGAACTTTTAGAAAAATTTCTCCTGATACGGTTATTTTAGGTTCCCAGAAAACAAAAGAAATGTTAAAAGGTTTTTATGGCATAACAGAGAAGGTGGAAGTTGTTAAAGAAGGAGATGAGATATCTCTGGGAAGTAAAACTCTGAAGTTCTTTTCCACCCCAATGATACATTGGCCTGAAACGATTATGACTTATGAGGTTTCCAACAAAATTCTTTTTTCCTGCGATGCTTTTGGGAGTTATGGGGCTCTCGGAGGAAGTATTTTCGACGATGAGTGCGAGAATCTGGATTTTTACAAGAAAGAAGCTGTCCGTTATTACGTTAATATCGTTGCTAAATTCAGTAAAATGGTACTGAAGGCGATAGATAAGTTAAAAGATGTACCTGTCGAGATAATTGCCCCTTCTCACGGAAGAGTATGGAGGGCAAATCCGGGTACTATCGTAGAATTATATAAAAAACTTGCGAGTTTTGCGAGTGAGCAAGCCGATCCCGGAGTTACCTTAATTTACGGTTCGATGTACGGAAACACTGAGAGTATGATGAATGTGGTTGCTCAAGGAGTTTCTGAGGTAGGTGTTCCTCTTCAGATATTTGACGTTTCCAGGACTCATGTTAGTTACATATTGCCATCTTTGTGGATGAATAGCGGTGTAATGGTGGGTGCGCCGACTTACGAGGCAGGACTTTTCCCTTCTATGGCGGGTGTTCTTCGTATGGCAGAACTTAAGAGTGT
>CAYWUC010000059.1:0-4513 GCA_964461395.1 uncultured bacterium | reverse complement strand
ACTAACGGCGGCTCTTCACCAAAATGTTTCCCATACCAGGCAATTCTCATTTTCCTATTTTTCATATTTTAAAATAAATTAATTTGAGTAGATTAATTTGTAAAGTCTATTAGCGATTTCTAAAATCCCGGAAATCCGCGCTCATCCGCGTCCCATTTACCATGTTTCAAGCATTAAACGAAGTAAAGAATCTCTTATCTTTACGGCAACGGAATCGACCGCTTCCAACTCATCCGACTCGGATGAATATACAAAAGACTCACTGATATTTTTTTCCCACTCACTTTTTTCTTTATCCTGCTTCTTTAAGTAAAACTTGGCTTTTACAGATATACGGTATTCTTCAACTTCCCCTTCCGGAGTATAAGATTCAGGACTTCTCTTGTAGTTATTAACTGCTCCCTCTAATAAATAATCACCTGATGAATTGGTTTCAACTTTCACTCTATCATCGATTATAAAAGCGTCTATTAGATCTTCCGTTAAAATTCTTCCGATATCCGCGTTTTGAGTTTTGTTTTCTAAAGAAGAAATAGATAGAGTCCCATCAAAAGATCCGCTCCTGAATGAATAAGCGCAGGAAAAGAAAAGCAAAACAAATATTAATTGCACGCAGACAAACGCAGATTTATTCTGATTGCCACCCATCCCATACCTTTTATTTTTTCCATTAAAAACCAATACTAAACCTTTATATTTGAATTCCATTATAAACCTTTAGAACTCAAGCATATATTTGTAAAGATTTAAAAAAACACAACAAATATCCTGTTTATCCGCGTTCATCTGCGTCCCAATTATCCTTCTTTTTCATTCATACAATCTTTCCCTCAAATCCACAACATCATATTTTTCCCTCTGTTCATTGAACCATTTCTGAAAAAAATACGCTTCTTTTTCTTGTTGGAGTCCCATAGCTATTCGCGGCACAATTTTCTGCAATCCTTTATTATCTGGCATTTTAAAATCTATTGTCTTAACAACAAATAAATATTCTCCAGCTCTTACAGGAGGTAAAATACCTTCCTGCCTAACAGAAAACGCTAAAAGAGCAACTTTTTCCGGAATACCGACATTCTCAAAAGTTTCTAATGTAAAATAAGAAGTTCTGCCCCATTTCCCTTTTTCCGGATCACGCGGGAGTTTGTCTCCGGTGAAAGTTTTTAAAGCATAATCTCTTGCTCTTATGGCTGCTTCGAAATTTATAAGAGAATCTTTAACTTCAGCTTTAATATCTGAAAAAGATGGAATCCCCTCTTCTTTTTCTTCAATCCAGCAAACATAAAATCCGTTTTCTCCAATCAGAGGATAAGAAACATCTCCTTTTTTAGGATCATTGAGAAACGTTCCGAAATTCACCGGCAAATCAGGAAATTCACTTTTACTGTAAGAAATGTACTTGGCATCATAATCTTCAGAAATATCAAGCGCGGAAGAATCACGAAGAGATTTTATGAGTTTCCATGCCTCCGCCGAAGCATTCTGAAACTCATCGAACGATGGAAATAGAGGAAGTAATATTTCCGCTATATCGATTGAATCTCTCTTTCGTTCTCTAAGCTTTAAGATATGAAAACTTTTATCGGTTTTAACCGGATTTGAAATCTGTCCTTCTCTCATCCCGGAAACAGCTGTCGCGAATTCATAAGGTAAATCTTTAACGCTAACCCAACCATTGAAAATATCCCTATTTTGAGGTAAATATGAATATTGACTGATAAGAGTTTCAAAAGAATCCGTTTTAGCTCTTTCTATTATAGAACCCACAAGTTCTTTTGTGGTTTCAACCACCTCATCACTTATAGAAATAGGAAAGAAAACATAACCTAACTTAACAAAATCATCTCTCCTAAACATTTCTTTGTGTTCCGCATAAAATTCTTCAGCGGAAACGGAAGTCTCCGTATTTTTCCATTCCGTTAAAGATATTTTGATATACTCTATTCTGGTCTCAACTGAATCTTCAAGTAATTCCTCTATCGCGTCACCACTTGTTACTCTTATCATAGACAAAATTTCTCCGCGCAAAATACTTATCGGAAAATTCTCCTCTATCTGAGACGCGTAGGATTTAACAAATTGATTTGCCCGTGAATCTCCAAGTAACTCGTAATACTTACCATAATCGAACTGCTCATTTATCCAAAAATCAGGGTTTTGCGTAATCGCGGGCGGCGGATTCTCTTTGATAATGTTTATTAATTGCTCATCCGAAATAGATATCCCCCTCTCCTCGAGCAAATCATCGATTATTTTGTTTGATATTAATTGATTTATAACTGCTTCGGACAGCTGTCTCTCCTTTATAGGATCTGTACCCAGAGGGCCTCCTATACTTTGGAGTCTGGCTCTTAACAAATTGCTATATTTCTTTAAACTAATCGATTCATCGTTTACCTTAGCAATTATATTTTCATCTCTCCCTTTATCTCCCGTAAAAACAGTGGTTCCAACACCAACCAACATAGAAAGAACAAATGCAATTGCCGCAAACCAAATAAAATACTTTGTTACAGAACGAACTTTTTCCATTATCATAGCAACTTCCTCCCTAACTCTATCATTTTTAACTAATAAAAATTTTTCTCACACAAAGACACAAAGTTTTTATTATATATAAAATTTTTCAATCTTTAGATGCTTTTTCCTTGATATAATCAATAAACTTTTCCAGTCTTTCAATTACTTTTTCCTTACCAAGAACTTCTAAAAGCTCAAATAACCCCGGACCAAAAGTCATACCGCTAACCCCAAGCCGAACAGGATGTATAAGTTCTCCTGCTTTACAATCAAGTTCTTCAGAAAGTTCCCGTAAAGCATTTTCCATATTTTCTTTGTCAAAAGAATCCAAATTCTTAAATTTTATTATTAATTTTTTTATTCTGATTTCGACTCCGGGATATACGCGCTTCTTTATTCCTTTTTCATCGTAACTAAAATCATCGGTAAAAAAGTAGCGTCCTATTTCTACAAAATCTTTTAGCTTATTAACCCTATTCCCCATCGCGTTAACAACTTCAGTAAGATAACCGGAATCGTCCACCTCTAATCCATTATCTTTCAAATAAGTCTTAAGCCTGATTATAACTTCATCTGTACCCAGTTTTCTCAACCACTCTCCGTTAATCCATTCCAGTTTATCCCGATCGAAAACAGCCGGAGTTGTATGAACATTCTCAAGTGTAAAAATCTTTTCTAATTCTTTAAGTGAAAATATTTCTTCTTGTGTTTTAGGAGACCAACCAAGAAGAACAAGACAATTTATCATTCCTTCCGGGAAAAATCCTTCATTTTTATAATCGAAAATATCTACAGCATCTTTTCTTTTTGAAAGCTTTGTCTTGTCCTTACTTAATATTAATGGCATATGTCCGAATTGCGGGATATCCCAATTAAAGGCTCTATATAACATAATTTGTTTCGGAGTGTTGGATATATGGTCATCGCCTCTTAAGATATGACTAATTTTCATTCGATGATCGTCTACAACTACAGACAGATTATACGCCGGCGAACCATCAGACTTTAACAATACAAAATCTTCAATTTCGGAATTATCTCTTTTGATTTCACCATGAATTAAATCATCGAAAATAGTAACGCCTTCATTGACACGAAAACGGAGAGCTTTAGGTCTACCCTCTTTCTCAAATTGTTCTTTCTCCTCAACCGATAGATTGTCACATCTTCTGTCATACATCCATCTCTTCTTTGATTCCAAACATTTATTTCTTCTTTCCTTTATCTCTTCAGGAGTGCAATAACACCAGTAAGCAAGCCCTTTATCGTATAATTCCAGCACCTTTTCTTTATACAATTCGAAATGGTCAGATTGAAATAAAATCTCCTCATCCCATTTAAATCCAAGCCACTTAAGCCCTTTAACTATAGAATCAACCATAGAATCGTCCGAACGCTTTAAATCAGTATCTTCGATTCTGAGAAGAAATTCTCCGCCATTCGCGCGGGCAAAAAGATAATTAAAAAGGGCTGTTCTTGCTGTACCCAGATGTAAAAATCCGGTGGGAGAAGGAGCTATTCTCAACCTTACAGTATTATCACTTTTATTCATTTACCGTTTCCCTCATAGATTACATATATATGCTGTTTACAAGACAAGTCAAGGGCATTAATGGTTGGTCGGTTGGACCGTTAGTGCATTAATCTGTCAAAAAAAACGCAACAATATATCTGTTCAGGGAGGCCCCATAATAAAATAATTTTTTGTTTTTCCTATTTGACCATTCTACCATTTAACTATTCAACCTGGATTCGAAGAATCTACGTTCAGGGCTTGCACCCTGAAAAATACTCCATATAATCTAAATCAGAAATTGGAATGTTAGAAATGCTTAATTTAAACCTATTAAAATCAAAGATAAATGAATAGCAAACATGGAGGATTAAAAGAAAAAAATGAATAATATTAAGGATAATAATATTTTAGAACACAAGGGAGCTTATTTCACTGAAACATACAGAAACCTTTTTACCGAATTACTCGGTAAAACGC
>CAYWUC010000058.1:0-2119 GCA_964461395.1 uncultured bacterium | reverse complement strand
GATAATGACGCGAAGGATTTTATAAACTTCGCCGTTGACGGCGCGAATAGAATGCAGGGATTGATTAATGCTTTGCTGTCCTATTCCCGTGTCGGAACAAGAGATAAAGCTTTTGAATCTACGGATTCTCATTCTACTCTTGGTCAAGCTCTTGCAAATTTGAGTACTATGATTGAAGAAAATCATGCTATAGTAGCAAACGATGATTTGCCGACAATAATGGCTGATGAGACTCAACTTGTTCGGTTATTTCAAAATTTGATAAGTAACGCAATTAAGTTCCACGGTAAAGAACAGCCTCGCGTTCACATTTCAGCTAAAGATAAAGATGATAGATGGCTTTTTTCGGTTAGGGATAATGGTATAGGTTTTGACCCGGAATATAAAGACCGTATTTTTGTCGTTTTTCAGAGGTTAAATCCAAGGAACAAGTATCCGGGTACTGGAATTGGTCTTGCTATTTGTAAAAAAATAGTGGAGCGTCACAATGGACGTATCTGGGCGGATTCAGAAGCGGGAAAGGGTTCGACTTTTTATTTTACGATTCCTAAAGGAGAAACCAAATGACAAACGGTAAATTTGGCAAACCGGCTGACATTTTACTGGTTGAGGATAACCCCGGTGACATAAGATTGGCAGAGGAAGCTTTAAGGGAAAGTAAAATCCACAATCGGTTATATGTTGTTGAAGATGGTGTAGAGGCTATGTCTTACTTACGAAAAAAGGGTAAATATAGAGAAGCCGTTCGTCCCGATTTAATTCTTCTCGATTTGAATCTACCAAAAAAAGATGGCAAGGAAGTTCTCGCCGAGGTGAAAGAAGATCCTGATTTAAAACGTATACCTGTAGTTGTCCTTACGATTTCTAATGATGCAACGGATATTCTAAAAACTTATAATTTACACGCTAACTGTTATATTACCAAACCAATTGATATTAACCGTTTCCATGAGGTAGTAAAAGCTATAGATAATTTCTGGTTTACAATTGTCAAACTACCACAAAATGGGCGTGAATGAGGAGGCAACATTTGGATAAACAGATCTGCAGAATTTTACTTATTGAGGATAATCCGGGGGATGTTCGGTTTATTCAGGTGAGCTTATCTGAAGTAAATAATTTTAGATTTTCGCTTGATCATGTCAGTGAGCTAAAAAAAGGATTGGAGCTTTTTGACGAGAAAGATTTTGATGTTGTTCTTCTAGATTTAGCTCTTCCTGATAGTATGGGACTTAAGACATTAGCTAAAGTACAGGATAAGGTTCCCAACATACCAATTATCATATTGACCGGCAACGACGATGAAGAAGTCATATTGAGAGCCGCACAAAGTGGCGCGCAGGATTATCTTACAAAGGGGAAAACCAACTCCAGGCTTCTTATCCGGTCGATGCAGTATGCTATTCAACGTAAAAGTTCCGAAAATAAGATACGACATTTAAACACGGTACTTCAGGCTCTCAGGAATGTAAATCAACTTATAACTCTTGAAAAAGACCGTGATAAATTGTGTCAGAAAGCCTGTAATGAGTTGGTAAGAACAAGAGGATATCATGTAGCTCGGATTGTTTTAACGGATGAAACAGGTGTTTTTTTTAAATTTGTAGAAACCGGTTTTGGAAAGAGTCTTATGGAGTTAAAGAAAATTCCAAAAAAGGGAGAATTGCCTGAATGCGCCCGGGAAGCTCTAAAAACTGGCGATTTGGTGGTAATAGAGGACGTGGAATCTGAGTGTAAGAATTGTCCGTTTCGCGGGAAGATTCCGGGGAAAGGCGGCATGGCTACGCTGTTAAAACATAAAGAAAGGATATATGGTTCTCTTGTGGTTTATGTGCCTAAATCTTTTATTAATGATATTGAAGAACATAGATTGTTTCAGGAGCTTGCGGGAGATATTGCTATAGGATTGCATAGTATTGAACTGGAAAAAAAACAAGAAGAAATAGAGGAAGATAAAAAAAAGATTCAGGCTCAACTTCTTCAGTCTCAAAAAATGGAAGCTGTAGGAAGGCTTGCTGGCGGCATAGCGCATGATTTCAATAACCTTTTGACTGCAATAATTGGTTATGGGTATCTTCTATACGACGAAATGCCAAAGGAAGATCCGAGAAGCAAAATG
>CAYWUC010000057.1:0-1534 GCA_964461395.1 uncultured bacterium | reverse complement strand
GCGCGGATTTCCGGGATTTTAGAAATCGCTAATAGACTTTACAAATTAATCTACTCAAATTAATTTATTTTAAAATATGAAAAATAGGAAAATGAGAATTGCCTGGTATGGGAAACATTTTGGTGAAGAGCCGCCGTTAGTTGGAGAGTTATCTTATGAACAAAAAGAGTGTGGGGCTGGAACAATTTTCTTTTCCGATTGCAATCTACATTGTGTTTTCTGTCAGAATTATCAAATTTCACAAGAAAAACTGGGAAAAGAATATTCTGTTTTTGAATTGGCAAAGATTATGCTTGAGCTACAGGAGTTGGGCGCGCTTAATATCGACCTTGTTACCCCTACATTATGGTGGCGATTCTTGAAAGAAGCAATACTTCTTGCCCGAGAGTTGGGTTTAGATATTCCCGTTATATGGAATTCGAATGCCTATGAGATGTTGCATATTATAAGGGCGATGGACGGTTTGGTTGATATTTATTTGCCGGATTTTAAATATATGGATGATACTTTAGCAATAAAATATTCTAACGCTCCGGGATACAGTATACTGGCGGAAAAAGCTATTAAGGAAATGTTTCTCCAGGTTGGAAAATTACAAATAGAGAATGGTATTGCTAAAAAAGGATTGATTGTAAGGCATTTGGTTATTCCGGGTAATGTCGATAACAGCATTGCTGTGCTGGAAAAGATAACAGCTATTGATAAAAATATCCATTTAAGTCTTATGAATCAGTATTATCCTGTTTATAAATCTCATAAATTTACTGAAATCAACCGCCTACTTACAGAAGATGAAATCGGTACTGTAGAGACAAAAAGAATGGAATTAGGACTGGGAAATGGTTGGGTGCAGGAAGCTGATTCCGGAGATGATTTTTTGCCGGATTTTCGTAAAGAAAATCCTTTTGATAAATAGGAAGGGGCGCAGATAAATGCAGATTTTTTTATAATTAAACAGAAATTTTTGGGATAGATTGGATATCCGTGTCTATCAGTGCGGATCTGTAGCTACTATTTTTTTTATCTTTTTGGGATGAAGATCGTGAAAGTTGAGCCTTCTTTTTCTTTGCTCTCTACTTCTATCCATCCTCCCATCTCTTTCACCGAGTTATAAACAAAGTACAAACCGAGACCGGTTCCGCCCGCTCCCGTTTTAGTTGTAAAGAAAAGCTCAAAAATTTTGTCCTTAACAATTTCGCTCATTCCGCATCCTGTGTCACTGATAGCAATAGAAACATATTCTTTTTCTTTTTCATCTTTTTCCGGGCGGAGAACATTTTTAACTTCGACATTGATTTTCCCTTTGTCGGTAATTGAATCCCGCGCGTTAATGATCAAATTCAAAAGTATTTGATGAAGCTGGTCCTGATCTCCTATAATATTGGCTTTTGAATCCGTATATTTCGAAGTAATCTTTACTTTTTTAGGAAGTATTTGACTGGAAAAGTTTACCACGCCTTTTACTGATTCATTCACATCGAATAAATTCTTTTCTCCTTTTATTTTCCTCATATTCGAGAGTAAACTTTTGAGA
>CAYWUC010000056.1:0-3207 GCA_964461395.1 uncultured bacterium | reverse complement strand
AAGGTCTTTTTCAAACTCATCCACTTGAGCTTCTCTTGTTTCTATTTGATCGATCAACTCTGAAAGAGGCTGAAAGATTGTATTAACGGTAGGTTTTTCATCAGGTTGAAAAACAAATCTTCCCTCTTTTGTCATACCTATGGAGAAAAAAGCTTCCAGTCCTTCTTTCTTATCCATCTCAGCATGCAAAACCTTACCGTCTGAAACATAAACATTTCCTTCTCCTTTAACAATCAAACGACCAGTTTTTTTGAAACGTGAAAGCAAATAGAATATCTCCTTTATAGAGAAATATAATAAATCCCCCTCTATAACAGCATCCTTCATATTTGTATATTATCGCAAATATAACGATTGTCAAGACTTTTTACTCTTAGCTGTTGGATTTTAGTATTTAGTTTTTTGCTAAAAAAAATGTATTTTTTAGTGTATATTCTGTAGACTTCAGGTTTTTTCATTGCAAAAAGCAAATGGCTAAAAGCGAATAGCCTATTATATAACTATCGTTTCTTCTATCAGTTTTTTATCCCTGATTCTCCGGATGTTTAGAGATTGAACTTCCGGAAGAGTTTCAACTTTACCGCATTCTATTATCTCAGCAATAGATAAACCCGCAGCCGGAGCTTCCATAGCTCCGTGACCACTAAAACCAGTACAAAGAAATAAATTATCAAAATCCGGATGTTCTCCTATTAGAGCGTTATGATCCGCGGTATTGATTGCGTACAATCCACCCCACATATTTTGGATACGACAGTACTCGGATCCTTTTATCCTTATCTGCATGTAAAGATTCATAAAATCTTCATAATAAGACCTGCGCGGCTCCGTACTAAATCCCGGCAATTGTTCTGGGTCTGCCCTCCCAACAACTAAATTATCTCCTTCGGGTCTAAAATAAACACCATCATCAATAACCGTTAAAGGAATTTTATTATATTTATCTCCATTTAAAGGTGGCAGGACAACATACAAAACTCTTTTTATCGGAACTACAGGAATAGACAAATCATCGGGAACATCAGAATTGTCCAATATTTGCCTCGACCATGCTCCTGCAGTCAAAAGAACTTTATCCGCGAATATCTCTTTTCCTCCTCGAAGAACTATCCCTTTGACTTTTCCCTCATCCAAAATTATTTTTTCTACTTCTTTATTTAATTTTATATCGATACTCCCGGGATATTTTTCCTTAGAAAAATCAAAATAGGTCTGTGCCGGCGTTGTGGCATTAAATATCGCACAATCTTTCCCGAAAAGACCTCCAACAATAGGAGAAACAGTAAATGTTTTTAAGATATTCCTTTCAAGATGTTTTAAATCCGGTCTAAAATTAGGAACAATATTTTTAATATCCTCAGGCGGAATTAACTCAACATTAACTCCCGCTTTATCCCACACGGGTTTAAAATCTACAATATCCTGCCAATTTTTTTCATAATAAGTAAAGAGATATCCATTTTGCTCAAAACCGATCGAAATTCCGAAATTTTCCTTAAAGTTTTTGAAATGCTCTATTGAATAACTGGTCATCTTCATATTGACTTCTGTCGACCAAATATTTCTCATCCCACCAGCACAAAGAGAAGTAGATTCCTGCGCCAGAGCATTGTTTCTCTCTAAAACTAAAATTTTTCCCGTATATCCTTTTCCCAAAAGATGATATACTGCCGAACCCCCAATAATCCCCCCACCGACAACTATAATATCATACATTATTATTATTCCTCCGACTATATTTATTTCGCACTTGCAAAATCTATAATTAACTTTAATATAAAAAAGCTTTTAATTAATAATAAATAATTTAAGATAGTCAAGCCTGATAGCTTTCAAGAGGTTAATATGAATAATGATATAAAAATCGCAAAATCAATAAAGTTAAAAAACATTTCTGAAGTTGCAGAAAGACTAAATCTTTCAAAAGAAGATATAGAATTATACGGTAACAATAAATGTAAAATAAAAATTAAAGCCGCAAAAAACAAAAAGAAGAGAAAAGACAGTAAACTAATTTTAGTTTCAGCTATTACTCCCACACCAGCAGGGGAAGGAAAAACTACAATTGCTATAGGACTATCACTGGGATTAAACAAACTTGGCAAATCCTCCATAGTAACCCTAAGAGAACCATCACTCGGTCCCTTATTTGGTAGAAAGGGTGGAGCAACGGGTGGAGGTTACGCTCAAGTGCTCCCAATGGAAGAAATAAATATGCATTTTACCGGAGATATGAGAGCCGTAGAAAGCGCACATAATTTAATCGCGGCAACTGTCGATAATCACATACATCACAGAAAAGAGCCAAGGCTCGATCCCAGAACAACAAGTTGGTGCAGAGTAATTGACATGAATGACCGCTCCTTAAGAGATATTATAATAGGTCTCGGAGGTAGAATTCATGGTATACCCAGAGAATCATCTTTCCAGATTACCGCATCCTCAGAAATTATGGCGATTCTTTGTCTTGCTGAAAATTATAGTGAATTAAAAGAAATGATTTCAAATATTTTATTAGGATTTACTTACGATCAAAACCCCGTCTATCTTAAGGATTTAAAAATTGAAGGGGCTACAACAGCCCTCTTAAAAGACGCTTTAAAACCGAACCTAGTTCAAACAACAGAGGGAACACCCGCACTTGTCCACGGCGGTCCGTTTGCCAATATAGCTCAAGGTACCTGTTCGGTTCTCTCCATGAAACTCGGACTAAAACTTTCCGAGTACGTAATAACTGAAGCAGGATTCGGCTTTGATCTGGGAGCAGAGAAATTTTTCGATATTGTGGCAAGAAAATCCGGTTTAAGCCCGGAAGCAGTTGTACTCGTTGCTACAGTAAGAGCTCTGAAAAATCACGGGGGAAAAGAAGTAAAAGACCTCGAAAAACCAGACCCCAAGGCGGTCAAGAACGGACTGCCCAATCTTGAAAAACATCTCGAGAATATAAAAACATTCGGGGTTCCGGCGATAGTCGCTATAAATAAATTTGCCAACGATACAAACGAAGAAATTGAAGTTATAAAAGAGTTTACCAATTCAAAGGGAATAGAATCCTCAATTGTCGAGGTTCATCAGAAAGGTGGAGAAGGAGCCCTGGATTTAAGCCGAAAAGTTATCGATAAGGTTTCCGAAAAAAGAAAATTTAAACCTCTTTATTCTCTTAAAGAATCGATTAAAAAGAAAATAGAAATCGTATCGAGGGAAATC
>CAYWUC010000055.1:0-1760 GCA_964461395.1 uncultured bacterium | reverse complement strand
GAAGCTTTAAGCTGTGTGGGAGGGACGAAATCATATTCGACCGCGTATCCCGGTTTAAAAATCTCTAATTTTTCGAGTCCCGGAATGGTCCTTAAGAACTCCATTTGTATCTTTTCCGGCAGGGAAGAAGATACGCCGTTTAAATATACCTCATCGGTATCCATTCCGTCAGGCTCGATGAAAACGTGATGGTGATCTTTTTCTGAAAATTTAATAACCTTTGTCTCGAGAGACGGACAGTATCTCGGTTCGATTCCGGTTATTTTTCCCCGCACGAGAGGAGAATATTTTAAATTTTCATTTATAATCTTGTGCGTTTTTTTATTTGTCCAGGTAAGATAACAGGGAACGTTGGGAGGGTCAAATTCCTCTGTCCTGTAAGAAAAATTGACAGGCTCTTCATCTCCGGGTTGAATTGTCATCACCGATGTGTCTATCGTTTTCATATCCGCCCGGGCTGAAGTTCCGGTCTTAAGACGACCGAGTTCAAGACCGTTCTTTTTTAAAGATTCTGACAAATCTTGTGCAGGAGGTTCCCCGAGTCTGCCGGAAGGAAACGACTCCATACCTATATGAATAAGCCCGGACAGGAAAGTTCCTGTTGTAAGGATAACAGTGTCGGAGAAGAATTCTTCTCCCCCGGCTATTTTTACCCCTTTTATCTTCTTTCCTTCCAAAATCAATTCACTTACTTCTCCTTCCAGTATTTTCACTTCACCGGTTAAAACTTTTTTAATTTCATCCCTGTATTTTTTTCTGTCGGACTGAACGCGAAGAGCCCACATCGCGGGTCCCCTTTTTTCGTTTAGCGTTTTGAACTGTATTCCGGTTTTATCGGTATTGTAACCTATCTCTCCCCCCAACGCGTCCACTTCAAAGACAAGCTGAGATTTCGCCCCACCTCCGACCGAAGGATTACAGGACATCTGACCTATGAATTCCGGACTTATTGTGATTAAAAGTGTGGAAAACCCTCTTCTTTTTGAGGCAAGCGCCGCTTCTATTCCCGCGTGTCCTCCGCCTACAACTATTACATCGAATTTTTTGGTTGTTCTCTTCATTTTTCTCTGCTTAATATTAGAATGGAAACAACAATAGTCAAGGGAATTCAGGTTTTAGGTGTTGGATTTCAGGTTTTAGTTAAAAAAAACAATCCTTTTCCCCGTGCTTTTTTAGCCTCTTTGTGAGATTATTATGGAGTTGTCTGTCGGGATTCCGGGTCCCAACTTCTTGCTTCCGATTTCTTACTATTCTTCTTCGATCAAGTTCTTTACAGTCTCGGCGAGCTCATGGTATTCGTAAGGTTTTTTAATTATAGCGTCGAAACCGAACTTTCCGTGATCGGACATTACAGGATCATCGGAATAGCCGCTGGACACTATTGCCTTAACTTTCGGATCGAATTTACGCAATTCTTGCAGAGCTCTAAGTCCTCCCATGGCACCCGGAACTGTTAAATCGAGAATAACAACATCAAAAGGCTTATCGCTATTTTTAGCTTCCTTATATAAGCTTATTGCTTCTTCCCCATCCTCAGCCCCATAAACATCATAACCGAATAAATCGAGCGCTCTCCGAGCAGCCTTTCTAATAAAGGATTTATCATCCATAATTAAAATTTTACCTTTAGCTTGTGAAATTTTTTCTTTTCCTCCTTTTTGTTTATCTTCTTTTTTTGTTCCTACGGAAGCAGGCAAATATATATGAAAAGCGGTCCCTTTCCCGAGTCCGGATTCGACGTATACAAAACCTCTATGTTT
>CAYWUC010000054.1:0-3181 GCA_964461395.1 uncultured bacterium | reverse complement strand
GCTTCCAGGGAAATATTTCCGCATTTTTCTTTTGATTGAATGACAACCAGACACATGCCATTAAATGCTTTTCTGTAATTTGCTTTAAAAGGTTCATGGCTTGTCTGGCTTCCGTTGTCAACTCCGGCAATAAATCCTTCACCCTGTATATTAAAGTTGATTAGATTATTAGCGTGGGGGACTAGTGTTCCTTCCTTATCGACAACTTTTACGGTAACGAATGAAAGATCTTTTCCATCTGCATTAATCTGGCTACGGTCAGGTTCCAGAGTAATCTTAGCGGGTTTTCCGGCAGTTTTTATCTCTTTTATAAGAGGTTTCTTTCCTTCTTTAGTAGCGACGGCTTTTATTGTGCCGGGAGTGTAGGTTAGTCTCCACACTAATTTATAATCAGCTTCGGTTTTTTGTTTTTTACCAAGTGATTTTCCGTTTAAAAAAAGCTCTACTTCATCATAATTGGTGTAAATCCATACATCTATTATACTTCCTTCTTCCCAGTTCCAGTGAGGAAAAACATGTAAAACGCACTTTTCTGTCCATTCGCTCTGGTGGAAGTAGTAGCCGTCCTTCGGAAAACCGGCTAAATCTATAATTCCAAAATAGGAACTACGTGCCGGCCAGCCATAGGGGGTAGGCTCTCCTAGGTAATCAAAACCGGTCCATATAAACATACCGGAAATAAAATCATGTTTTTTTACGATTTTCCAGGTTTCTTCATTGGTAGACCCCCAGGGTACACTGCAGTTGTCATAAGATGAACATGTATAATCAGGATTACCATCCAGTAACGGCAGATCCCAACGCGGCGGCCATCGTCTGATGCTGTCCGAAGGCATATCGTATTCACCCCGGGTTGCCAGAGCCGAATTTGTTTCGGTAGCGATGAATTTTTGTCCCGGGTATGTTTCTAGAAATTCCGCGTATTTTTCTTCACTATAATTGTACCCTATTAAATCCAGAACTCCTGACCGGATAACTGGATTTGAAGGGTCAGTCCCATTGCATGCTGATGTGACAGGACGCGTTGGGTCGAGATTTTTTACAATAGATGCAAGTTTTTTTGCGATGACCGAACCGCTACTATTCTCTTTATCCCATTGCTCCATAACTTCGTTTCCGATACTCCAGATAAAAACGCTTGGATGGTTACGATCTCGCAGTATCAAATCTTCCAGGTCCTGTTTGTGCCATTTTTTGAAATACAGATGATAGTCGAATTCGGGTTTAGCCTTCTCCCATACATCAAATGCTTCATCCATTACGATAAACCCCATTCGGTCGCATAAATCCAATAATTCTGGCGCAGGTGGATTGTGAGAAGTTCGTATGCCGTTGCACCCCATTTCTTTGAGTATTTCGAGCTGTCGTTCAAGAGCCCGCGTATTTATAGCGGCTCCGAGGCATCCCAGGTCGTGATGGTTACATACCCCTTTTATTTTAACATGTTTTCCGTTAAGGGAAAAACCTTTCTTGGAATCGAAATTAAAATAACGGATACCAATAGGTGTTTCATAGTCATCTAATATTTCTCCCTCATACTCGATTTGAGAAATAGCTTTATACATGTAAGGATTTTCAACAGACCATAAATTCGGATTGGTTACTTCTAATTCCTGTTCAATTGGAGTAACAGTATCTTTTAACGTTATTCCGGAAGATGTAACTGCTATCTGTTTTCCTTTTGCGTCATAAATAGCCGTTTTTAAAGCTATTTGTTGTTGTTTTCCTGATTTGTTCTTTATATTGGTTTTAATGTTTATTTTAGCTGATTTTTCGGTTACTTCCGGTGTTGTTATAAAAGTCCCCCAATGGTCCACAAAAATCGTGCCGGTATGAATCAACCAGACATTTCTGTAAATTCCCGAGCCTGAATACCATCTTGAATTTGGTTGCTGGGAGTTATCTACTTTTACTGCAATTACATTTTTCTTTTCCCCGTAGTTAAGGTAAGGGGTTAATTCATATCGAAAAGAGATATAACCATATGGCCTTTCTCCCAGGTAATGGCCGTTTATCCACACTTCGCTGTTTTCATAAATACCATCGAAGTCAATAAAAATCAATTTATCTTTTTCTGTTTCAGGAAGGGTGAATGTTTTTCTATACCATCCGATCCCTCCGGGTAAAGCCCCTCCTCCTGGTGAGGCCGGATGCTTTTCGCTAAATTTCCCTTCAATACTCCAATCATGCGGTAAATTTAAAGTTCTCCAGTCGGAATCGTCAAATTCGTACTTATCCGCGTTTTTTACATCTCCTAATTGGAATTTCCAATTCTGGCAAAAGTTTTCAGTTTCTCTCTCCTTTAAAATAACTCTGGTACAGTGGCTAAAAAATGTAAGTAACAGGAAAGAAAAAGATATTATTTTAAAAATTGTTTTAGTTTTCATAAACGAGACTCCTTTTATTTAACTATTGTAAACTTCAATAGTTTTCTAATCCATCTTAACGGTTTTTTCTGAACCGTCATATTTTAATATTTTATCCGGTTTAATATTGAAATCCAGTTTTGCTTTCTTATCCTTAGAAACCCAGACGACATGAATAGTTCTTTCTTCGAGCATTCCTGGAAATTCGCCCTGTCTTTCCCCGATAGTAAGAGTATGGGTTTTTTCATCATAATTAAAAGGTATAATTGAAAATTTTCCTTTTTCATAATTGTAATTCACGTTTTCATCTTCGTATAGTTCAAACTCACCATTTTTACCTGTGTAAACATATAATATTAAAGGATTAGCCGGTTTTTCATCACTATATTGTATTTCGGGACCGAATGGAATAATCGAACCCTCCTTAACGTAAACCGGTATATCTGTGTAGGGCGCGTCCGCAATGATTTTTTGCCCGCCTTCTAAATACTTTCCGGTTTCGAGTTCATACCAGCCGGTTCCCGCTGGCAGGTAAACTGAACGTTTCCGTGATTTATATTCGGTTACAGGATTAATCAATAGTGCGGGGCCGAACATATATTGGTTTCCAATGTTGAATACCTTCTTATCGTATCCGAAATCCATGACCAGAGCGCGCATTATTGTATAATCTTTGTGTGTAACCATTCCGGTTAGTGAATAAATATAAGGCATCAATCTATAACGCAATTTATCATAATATAACATCGATTGGTAAGCAGGGTGATCAGTAGGCGCGACGTAAAACATTTCTCGATAAGGATACTCTCCGTGTA
>CAYWUC010000053.1:0-2708 GCA_964461395.1 uncultured bacterium | reverse complement strand
CTGGTATATAACGCCCAAGACTTAAGACCTAACATTAAACAGTTACTCTCTTGCGAAGTCTCAATAAATTCTTATCATTCATTATAAACATTAAACTTAAAAAAAAGGGGGTCATATGTTTTGCAGAGTATTTAATAAATTTGCAAGATTTTTATTGATAGTACTATCTGTTATATCATTGTTGTCGTTTGAGACCAAAGCAGCTGATTGTAGTAAAGGTTTTAAAGAATATGCTACATTAACAGGGCATAAGCAGGGAGCACTCAAAGCTGTATTCAGTCCTGATAGTAAATACTTATCTCTAAGTAACAAAGATTTCCATGTGAATATCTGGGATGTTTCAACAGGTAAATCTCTTGCAATGATGGATGGTTTTAACGAGTGGCCGCAGCAAGTTGCTTATAGCCCGGATGCTAAACTCTTATTAACCACGGATTATCAAAAAATAAGGATATGGGAAGTACCTTCAGGTAAATCCTATAAAATAATTGAAGGAGTAGAGGCGCCTTTTGCTTTAAGTCCTGATGGAAAATATCTTGCAGGTAAATTCAAGCCTTTCAAGGGTGCTTTTCAATTAAAACTTTATTCGTTTCCTTCAGGTGAACTGAAAAATAATATCGATAGCGTTCATAAAAAGACGATCAGATATGTGAAATGGAATGCTGATGGTTCCCTGTTTGCTTCTTCTAGTGATGATGGCACGCTTAAGTTATGGGATGGTAAAACCGGAAATCTTGTAAAGTCCTTATCTGCAGGTGAAAAAGTAGGTTTGTTTAAATTTAATCCGGACGGCAAATACATTGCCGCCATTGTTGGGGAAGACCCCGGCAGTTTCTTTAAACCTGCGGAGGTTATTATCTGGGAAGTTAAGCCTGGTAATTTAGTAAAAAGAATAGAAGGCTTCGATAAAGGTCTTCAGGCTTTATCTTTTAGTCCCGATGGAAAATATCTCGTAACCGGCGCACGGGACACAAAGGCGTCGCTCTGGAAAATTCCTTCAGGGGATATTGCAAAGACCTTTGAAGGACACAAATACTGGGTTTCTCATGCCTCTTTCAGTCCGGATGGTAAATATTTGTTAACCGGAACAGCTGATGAATTTATATTATGGGATGTTGCTGCAGGAGAAAAGATTGAATCTTCAATTGCTGCGGGGCAGGGTTTAACTTCGGTCGTTTTCAGTCCCGACGGAAAAGTTATAGCCACAACCAGCACGGATAATACTGTAAAACTCTGGAAACCTTTAGGGGAATAAGCATACAATTAATTGGTTAGATAGTTAGTTGACAAATAGCACAACATCGTGGATTATTTCTTATAGGAAAGAGCATATGTGTATCTGGGGTTAAATCTCGAGGGCATGTTGCCCTGGAGAATTGACAATTTTAAATAACTTAGTCATTAGTCTCTGGTCACTAGTCGCAAGTCAGAGAAGATAAAAGAAACAAAAAAATCTTCGTGTTCTCTGCGATTAAACTAAGTTCTCGGCTCACAGTTTACGGCTGACAGCAAAGTTAAGATTTGGGATTTGGGGGTTGGGATTTAGTTCTGACATTGGACTTAGGACTCTGGACATTGGACTGATCTGTTAGGATTCCGATTTGATTTTCCTTGACAAAGTTCTCGAAACAACTACAATTTATCATATGAGATACAATCTATTTATCTTGTTAACAACTTTACTAATCTCTAACTTCTCTTACTCGCAGGAATTCAAAATGCCTGAAAGCGCGGTTTTCGACCCCTTAACAAAACGATATTTTATTTCAAACTTCGGAGACGGGAGCATTATCGGGATAGATTCAACCGGAGAAAAAACTTACTTCAAAAAGGGATTATCAAAACCACTTGGGATGTTATTATATAAAAATACATTATATGTAGTAGATAACCCTAAAACAGTAAGAGGATTCGATATTACAGACGGAAGTATCAAATTAGATATAGAGATGAAAGAAGCAACGTTTTTAAATGATATTGCCTCTGATGATTCCGGATTTCTATACGTAACCGGCAGCAATACCGCTACAATCTATAAAATCGATATTGTCTCTAAAACTTATTCGCTGTTAATAAAAACAAAAGGTGGCCCAAA
This sequence comes from uncultured bacterium, assembly GCA_964461395.1. GTDB lineage: Bacteria > Hydrothermota > UBA3072 > UBA3072 > UBA3072 > JAFGHJ01. The sequence continues at coordinate 613 of CAYWUC010000053.1, read as the reverse complement.
CGGAATTACTTATGATAAATCTAAAAACAGACTTTTAGTTTGTTATTTTGTAGAAAAAGCTATGATAGATGAGATAAGTCTCGAGGACTCGACTATTTCGACACTTGTCAGAACAGAATTTACTAACCTCGACGGAATAACTCTGGATTGTGAGGGCAACTGTTACGTATCGGAATGGAAAAAGGGAAGTTTTCAAAAAGGATATCCAAAAAAAGGCACAATTTATAAATACGATAGCTCATTTAAGAAAAAGCCCGAAATCGTATCGACCGGACACCATGGTCCCGCGGACATTTATTTCAACAGAACAAAAAACGAACTTGTGATTCCTTTACTATTGGCAAATACTGTAGAATTTCTTCCATTAAAGATACAATAATAATATAAATATTAAATATATTTAATATTGGCTTCGCGATTAAATTTATTTGTAAATAAATTTGGGGGTTAGGATTTAGTTAAAACAACAAAATTCTTTTTTCTCTGTGCACTCTGTGGTAAATTTTTTTAGTTTATTCGTGTAATTTATTATTTCTTTGTTTTTTTAATATATTTTTGAATTTTTATTTGTAATTTTACAATTTGATATTTGATTTTTGAATTCTCTTCAATA
>CAYWUC010000052.1:0-1717 GCA_964461395.1 uncultured bacterium | reverse complement strand
GATAAAGAAAGCAATAAAAAAAGGGAAGAAACTCCTTATCTGGGGCGATGAAGACGTAGATGGTATTACATCGATTTTGATAATGAAATCATTATTTAAAAAAATATTCGAAATCGAAGTCCAACATTACATACCTGACAGACGTAAAGAGGGATACAGTCTTTCTAAAAAAGGAATCGATAAGGCATATAAAAAGGGGACAAATTTAATATTAACCGTAGACTCGGGAACAAACAGCCGAAGGGAAGTAGAATATTTAAAGAAAAAAGGTATGGATATAATAATAATGGATTACCACGAAATAAAAAAACCATTGCCAAAAGCACCAATATTAAACCCAAAATTACACTCCTTTGGGTACAAATATCTCTGTGGCGCAGGCGTAGCTTTGAAATTCGCTGATTGTATGTTGTCTGAGCACTATGATAAAACTTCCACAGAATGGGCAAATAGTCTGCCTGAAATACCTGCCTATGCTTTTATCGGGACCCTTCTTGATAAAGTACCTCTACTCGACGAAAACAGAATAATATTTAATGAAGGGTTAAAGTATTTAAAAAAGTCTACCAATCCCCCACTTTCTTTACTCTCAAAGAAAAAAAATATACAAAAAGCACTAACTCATCTTGCTTCAGGAAGAGAAAATCTAACATGGGATTTTTTCTCTGCCAGTTCGACGGATGAGGCAGAAGAAGTTTACGAGATGTTAAAAACCAAACACTCAAATTGGAACAAAAACGCGAGGGGAGAATTTTCTACTATAAAAAAAGAACTAAACGACGGGCACCTTGTTGTATTCAAAGAAAACATGAATTATAAAGTGGCAAGTAGCGTGGCAAACAGAGCAAAAGACTACACTAAATTTCCTATATTTATCGTTTATATACTGGATTCTGAAATACGCGGACAAGGCAGAGGTCCTAATGATTTTGACCTGATTGCGGCATTAGATAAAGTAAAAGACCTTCTAATAGAATACGGCGGACACAAGTGCGCGTGCGGCTTTAAACTAAAAAAAGGTAATTTGGATAAATTTAAAGAAAGAATGGAACCCCTATTAAAAGAATATAAGGCAAAAACCCCTTACGATTCAGAGCTAAAATTAGGTGAAATTACAACCGATTTAAAAAATCTGATAAAAAAGATAGGGCCTTTTGGACACGGTAACCCTCCACCGGTTTTCCTTATTAAAAACCTCGATTACGAACAAAAAGGGAAGGATTATTTTCTTTACAACGGAAAATCGAAATTACGTCTCGATAAAGTAAAAGAAATGCCTCCTCCGTCCAAAAGAGTTGATGCTTATTTAGAAATTAACGCCGAAGAAACAATATTAAAGAGATGGGAATGGACAAAAGACTAAAATTAGATAAAAATCTTCTCATACTTCTTGCCCTATTGTTGGTGGCAGGAGTTTTTTTACAGTATACGGCGAACTATCCCGGAGACCAAACTTTCTTCAAAAATCATCTAATATGGATAGGGATATCACTTATTGCCGGCTTTTTGGTTCTTTTTTTTCCTCTCCACATATTTAAAGATATCGCGTCTATATTATACGTAATAGGAATAATATTTCTTGTTATCGTTCTTTTTTTACATGGAACCGACGGCAGATGGATTAGAATCGGCACATTTCAATTCCAACCTTCCGAAATAGCAAAACTATTTTTTATAATATTCATGGCTAAACATTTTTCAAAAATCGATAACAAAA
>CAYWUC010000051.1:0-4298 GCA_964461395.1 uncultured bacterium | reverse complement strand
CGGAGAGTTAGGTATCCAATTTATAGGTGAAGGCGCCCAATACAAACTGATGTTTGTTAAGCTGCCTCCTGAATGTACTATCGATATATACAATGAAACAGGAGATCTTGTTAAAACTCTTATCCATGATGATGGTTCCGGAGGAGAGGCATGGGCTGATGAAACCCGTCAACACTTCTTAACAACTAATTCAGGACAGATGGTTGTTAGCGGTATCTATATAGCGCATATAGTAACTCCTGAAGGCGAATCTAAAAATGTAAAATTTGTTATAATCAGGTAAGGGGGAGGAATGATGAAAAAACTGATAGGATTTTTAATAATATTGATTTTAACTCTGATCACACCTTTGCAATCATTTGCTCTCGAAAAGTTGGGACAAACAGGGCTCAAGTTTCTTGATATTTGTGTTGGGGCAAGAGCTGCAGCTATGGGTGAAGCATACACTGTTATATCCGATGATGTCAACACCATGTTTCATAACCCTGCAGGTCTCGCACAAATGAAAGCCAGTAAGTTTGATCTAACCGTTTCCAGGACAGAGTGGTTCGCTGATATGTCCTATAATGCCGTCGGTATAGCTATAAACGGTGGTATATGGGGGAATTTTGGGATGAGTCTTATTCCTGCCCCCGACTATGGAGATATATATGGAACCGTGGTTGCAGATAATGAACAGGGTTTTGAAGAGACTGGCCCGGTGGATGTGAGCGCATTTGCAATGGGTTTAGCATATGGACGTAAATTCACGGATAAATTTATGATAGGAGCTCATGTTAAGTATGCGTATCAGCACCTTGGTTCTAATCCTATATTAGATCCGGAAGCGGATTCTTTATATACTCAGGTAAACGAACTTTCTACATTAGCTTATGACCTTGGCACAATCTTTTATCCCGGATTTAAGAGTTTCCGATTTGGTATGTCTGTCCGCAATTTCTCCATAGCAGCAGCTAAATATGAGGAATATGGTTTCCAACTTCCACTTACATTCAAAATTGGCGTCGGGATGGATGTACTGGACCTTTTTGGAGAACATCCTGGTAAATCTTTTGTTGTAGCTATCGATGCTGTTCATCCCAGAGATTATACTGAAAGAATACAAATTGGAGGAGAATTTAGTATGGGAGTATTGCGACTGAGATCCGGTTATAAGTTTAATTATGATGAAGAAGGACTGTGTGCTGGTGTAGGTATATATGCACGTGGGATTAAGCTCGATTATGCCTATAACGCGTTTGGCGCTTTTGACCTTGTAAACAGGGTAACACTTGGGATATCATTCTAAGGTCATATAGTTTCATGGGAAAATTTAAGATATATTACGAAAGGAATCGGCCGTGAGTTATGCCTGGCGAATAAAAATAGTTTATCTTTTCGCATTACTTCTCGGTCTGAGCACTTTTCAACAGGTCCAGGCAAGTGAGTTACATTTTAATTCACCCATTCAAGGATTTACAAGCTGGCTTCCCGCCCGATCCTGGGAAGAAGCCCTGTTATCCGGTAACGGTACGATTGGCGCAATGGTTATTGGACGACCCCACGATGAGACTATCATTCTGAACCACGCGTTGCTGTATTTACCGGCGAGTTTGCCTATAAAACCTATTAATCAGGCAAGTCGCCTGGACGAGATACGGCAGTTGTTGCTCGAGGGCAAATACACCGAGGCAACAAAAATTCCTGTTGAACAAAGTGAGAAAGAAGGATATGACGGGTGGCATTGGACAGATCCCTACATGCCGGCATTTGATATTCGGTTGGATATGACACCATCGAATGTAACGCACTATGCCCGTTCGGTCGATTTCGAAACAGGAGAATGCATTGTAAACTGGGAAGATACAGGTGGAGCTTTCAGGAGAAAATTATTTGTCTCCCGTGCCGATAGTATCGTTGTACTTTCCATCAAAGGTACGGGAAAAGTCAATTGCAGTTTTATGTTTACCCAGAGACCGTACGAATGGAGCCAGAGGGAATCCGTAACCGGCTCAATTGGAGAAACATCCGTAGTCGCTTCCGGTAAATGGCTAACCTACCGTAGTAGTTTCAAACGTAGATGGAAAGGCAGCCTTGAGGGATATGAAGGTGTAGGAAGGTTAATTCAAAAAGGTGGGAGTTCATCATCGGAAGAAAACCAAATTGTTATAAAAGACGCTGACGAAGTTTTACTTCTACTAAGTATTAAACCAAATTATGATTGGAATAACTCTCAAGTTAAAGACATAAAACAATCGTTAACAGACATTCGAGCAGATTACGAAACACTATTAAAAAGACATTCTAAAATCCATGGCGAATTGTTCAATAGAGTTACGCTCGACCTGGGAGGAGATAAAGACCATTCACTCTATTCGGAAACAATGACTCTCAAAGCCAAAAAGCAGGTTACTCCCGCTATTATAGAAAAATTATTCGATGCCGCTCGGTACAATATTTTATGCGCTACAGGTACAAATCCGCCGAATTTGCAAGGAATTTGGAACGGCAACTGGACTCCTCCCTGGTCATCGGATTTTACACAGAACGGTAATCTGCCGGTCGCCATTTCGAGTTTTTTGTGCGGAAACATGCCCGAACTCTTAATGGCATATTTTGATTATCAGGATAAAATGCTGCCATATTATCGTGATAATGCTCGCCGGTTGTATGGATGCCGTGGTATTCATATCCCATCCCGTACCAGCAGTCATGGCTGGGATATACACTTCAATGAGACCTGGTGCATGACTTTCTGGACTGCCGGAGCCGGCTGGGCTGCTAATTTCTATTATGATTATTGGCTCTACACAGGAGATAAAAATTTTCTCGCTAAACGGGCATATCCGTTTATGAAAGAAGCGGCTTTATTCTATGAAGATTTTCTTACCATGGGAGAAAACGAAAAATATGTCTTTAATCCCTCGTATTCCCCGGAAAATAATCCCGCCAATTCCGTATCTCAAGCATGTATTAACGCAACGATAGATGTGATGGTGGCGAAGCAACTCCTTAGGAATTGCATAAATGCAGCTCAAATTCTAAAGACCGACCAGGAAAAGATTGCAAAGTGGAAGGACATGCTATCTGGAATGCCAAACTATGAAATCAACGAAGATAGTACGCTCCGGGAATGGTTGTGGCCGGGACTTAAAGATAATTACGCTCATCGACATGTGTCGCATCTTTATGGATTATATGAGATGATTGACCCGGAAATTGCTGCTCGTCCGGAACTTACTCGAGCCGCCAAAAATGCAATCGAAGAACGAATGAAGATCCGCCGAGTGGACAACGGCGGGGAAATGGTTTTTGGCATGGTACAGATGGCATTCGTAGCGGCAAATCTGGAAGATACTGAAACAACGGAAGAGTTAATCAATTGGATGGCAAGCAATTACTGGACAAATTCTCTTGCAAGTTTGCATAATCCGGGTTCCTTATTCAATATGGACCTTAGTGGCGGATTTCCAGCCGCCATTATACGGACGCTGGCTTATTCTGAACCGGGTCTGATTTCTTTGTTGCCCGCTTTACCACTTGCCTGGGTAGGCGGTAAAATAGAAGGAATTTTACTTAGAGGTCAAATAGAAGTAAAGCGCCTCTTATGGGATAATAAATATATCTCAGTAACTTTACATTCATCCATTAAACAAGAAGTTATTCTAAAAGTACCTGCTGAGATAAAAACAATAAAAACAAGCGATAAAAAATTAAAAATTAAGAAACTTACCGAACAGTCGGATAAATGTCTTCTTGAATTACCTGAAAATCAGAATGTCAGTCTGCGGATTTCTCTTAAATAGGCTGAGGAGCAAATGAAAATAAAAAAATTGCAAATTCTATTTCCATTTATGATTTTCGTCATAATTGGTGGATTAAATGGCGAATATAAAAAACAACCTGACGGCATCATAATTGAGATTAAAAGTGAAACCATAACGGACGCTAGCCTCGTGGAAATAAAGGTGTGCACCGAAAATATTATTCATGTTATCGCCACACCCGAGAAAACCTTTTCAAACCGTAAGAGCTTGATGGTCGATAAAACCGAATGGAAACCGGTACCGTGGTCGGTTAAAGAGGAAGGAAATGAAATTGTACTTTCTACTTCAAAAGTTATCGTGAAAGTCCACCGAGAAAAAGGGACTATCGCTTTTTATAATTCAAATGGCGAATTAATTCTTCAAGAAAAGGCAGAAGATAGTAAAATAATTACGCCTGCGGAAGTTATGGGAGAAAAGACATATCATGTTCAACAGCTCTTTAACTCCGCGAATGATGAAGCATTCTATGGGCTGGGGCAGCATCAGAACAAC
>CAYWUC010000050.1:0-1881 GCA_964461395.1 uncultured bacterium | reverse complement strand
GGTTTCTCCCGATTGAGTTATTGCCATTACAAGCGGCTCTCCGTCCATTACCGGGTTTCTATATCTAAATTCTGAGGATATATCAATTTCAGTAAGTATTCGAGCGAAGTCTTCAAACAAGTATTTTCCTACATATCCCGCGTGCCACGAAGTTCCGCAGGCCTGAATTATTATATGAGACAAATTCGCCAGTTCTTTAGGAGAAAAATTAAAATTTTCGCCAAAATCAAAATCATTTTCTTTTATTTTAAGTTCAATATTCTTTTTTATTACATCTGACTGTTCATAAATTTCTTTTAACATGTAATGGGGAAAGTCTCCTTTTTCGAGGCTTTCAGCTCCCCATTTAATTCTTTTCTTCTCTTTTTTTATGCTTCTTCCTTCTGAATCAAAAAACTCAACTTTATCTTTTGTAATAACGCCTAATTCTCCGTCCTCCATTATTATAATATCTTTAGTATGATCGAGTAGAGCCGGTATGTCGGAAGCAATTAGATTCTCTTTTTTTCCTATACCTACAATTAGAGGACTTCCATATTTATAGACCACAATTTTATCCGGTTCTTCGGTTGAAATAACCGCAATCGCAAAAGAACCTTTAAGTTTCGAAATTGTTTTAAGAACGCTTTCTTTTAAATCGTTTTCGTAATTTTCTTCTATAAGATGCGCAATTACTTCTGTATCGGTGTTGGATTTAAAGAAATGATTTCTTTTTAATAGTCCTTCTTTAAGCGAATAGTAGTTCTCGACTATACCGTTGTGTACTACTGCTATTTTGTTTTTACAGCCGACTTGAGGATGGGCGTTTTGATCTGATGGCTCTCCGTGAGTTGCCCACCTTGTATGTCCTATGCCGATATTTCCCGATAGAGGTTTATCGGCAAGTATTTCCTGGAGATTCATCAGTCTTCCTTCCATTTTTCTTACATCGAGATCTCCATCCATCACAGAAGCTACTCCGGATGAATCGTATCCTCTGTATTCCAATCTCCACAGACCGGCCATTAAAACAGAGTTAATATCTTTATCTCCGATATAACCGACAATTCCACACATTTATATTTCTCCCTGCTTTCTTAAAGTATTACCAATCAAAATTTTGTGTTTTTTTGTAAAAAAATATCCCATTTAATTTTACCGCCTTTTATTGTTAAATCAAATATCAAAAATCAAAGAGCAAAATGACAAATAAAAATGCAAAATTATCCCCTTACCCCAACCACAAAAACAAGAAAATATTCGTGTTATTCATGCTATTAGTTGTTTCTCTGTTCTTTTCATTCTTTTTGAACTTTGATCTGTCATTTTTCATTTTAATATTTAATTTTTACATTTTAGCGGCCTTGCCGCAATATAGTATTTATCAATGCTCTGGCTTTTTCTACTGTTGTTGCTTCTGCAATAATTCGCAGGATCGGTTCAGTTCCGCTTTTCCTGACATGTACCCAGCTGTTATCCTCAGTTATTCTAATTCCATCGTTCAAGTTTAAATTCTTATTCGCGTTCGAACGTTTGATTCTCTCCATAAAATCTTTACCTTTTTCATCGTTTTCCATTTTTATTGCTTCTTTTATCATTTTGTATCTTGGAAGACTGTTAACTATATGGGATAATGATTCTTCCTTTTCCGCGAGATACTGTAAGATAAGAGCCATGGCACCTATTCCGTCTCTTGTATATTGTATTTCGGGATTGATAACGCCGCCGTTCCCTTCGCCTCCGATAATTGCTTTTTTATCTTTCATCATTTTAACTACATTTGCTTCGCCGACGGGTGAGCGATAAAATGGTACTCCGGCTCTATTCGCGATATCTTCTACACTTTTAGTTGTGGAAAGATTAACAACCACCGCTCCCTTATTTTTACTCAAAACAGCTTGT
>CAYWUC010000049.1:0-2306 GCA_964461395.1 uncultured bacterium | reverse complement strand
CAATAAGATGAGATCCGATAAATCCGGCTCCTCCGGTGACAAGAATTGTTTCTTTTTTCACTTTAAATCTCCTTTCCATAGATTTTCAATTTCATCTACTGTTTTATCTATTGAAAAATTTTCTTTTACCCTTTTAAAACCTGCTTCCCCAAAATTTTTGCTTTTTTCTGCGTCATTGAGAAGAAATTCAATTTTTTCAGCTAATAAATCAGGTTTACCCGGCTCTACAATAAAGCCGGTTTTACCGTTTATAACAACCTCTGAGTTGTCTCCCACATTTGTCGCGACCACGGGTATTCTCGTAGCCATAGCTTCCAAAATAGAAATCGGTAAACCCTCGTAAAAAGAAGAGAGAACAAAAACATCAATAATTTGAAGTATCTCAGATATGTCTGTACGCTCCCCTAAAAACAGGGCTTTTATTCCCATATCTTTAGCCCTTCTCTTAAGCATCTTTTCATCCTTTCCGCTGCCTACAACAAGCAACTGAGAATCAAATTTCTTTTGAAGAATTTTGAAAGCTTCTAATAAGATTTTAATCCCTTTTGTCGGTTCATGCAATCTGCTGACAGTTCCCACTACTTTTAATTCCGAATTAAGACCCAATTCTTTAATTTTTTTCTCTTTGTCTATCTTAACCGCAAAAGAATCAATATCGATTCCATTTGGAATAGTAACAATATGGTTTTCTTTAATCCCTAATTCTTTTACTAAAAATCTTGTAACGGATTTAGAACATGAATATATAATATAACTCAATGAGGAAGTTATTTTATCTATAATTTTTTGGATAAAGTTCATCCATCCCCGTACGCCTTGTACAGAAGAAATATTTAGTATGCCGAGAAGAAAACCAAAAATACGACTTGGAATATAGGCCCTGTAAAGAAAAGCAATGATAAGATCAGGAGGAGCTTTTTTTAAATAAAGAAAATATCTCCATAAAACTCGTAAATCAAATCTTCCCTTGCCATGAAGAGAGACACATTCGATTCCGAGCTCTTTTAATTTATCAGAAACAGGGCCCCAATCCTTAAAAGCAAGAACTCTAATTTTATAGCCTCTATTTTTTAATCTTGGCGCGATACGCGCGATCATGTTTTCGCTTCCACCGAGAGTGTATCCTACAGTGACAAAAAGAATATCTTTGACCGGTTTTTTTAAAAATCTTCCCATTCTTCCCCTTCGATAAAAGAGCTGTATATCCTGCCTTCTTCAAACCAGGCATCCAGAGCGTTTTTTGCTTCCAGGCTTGTCCTGACTACGGAAATTTTCGTAGGTAAGGATTCCAGAAAAATAGAACCATAAGATTTATTCAAAACTCTTGTATCGAGAATAAATACTACACCTGTGTCTCTTGTCGAGCGTATTAATCTGCCGAAGCCCTGCTTTAATCTCAGGACGGAGAGAGGTAGGATGTAATGAGCAAAACCGCCGAGGCCTTTTTTCTCGAAATAGTCTGATTTTGCTCCTATTAAAGGTTCCGCAGGATTCGGAAAAGGCAATTTCTCGATAGTTACAATTTCAAGAGACTCACCCGGCACATCGATTCCCTGCCAGAAGGAGGCGGTTCCGAACAAAACAGAAGAGGGATTGACTTTGAACCGGTTCAAAAGTTTCTTTCTCGATTTGCCAAACCCTTGAATTAAGAGTTCTTTACCTTGTCTATCGAAATTTTCGTATACCTTTTTATAGACTTCCGTCATATGCTTGTACGACATAAACAGAACAAGCGTACCTTTCTCTGAAGGTAGAATTATATCTTCAACAAACTGACTAACCTGATTTATAAAATCCCGATCGTCCGGGGCGGACATATAAGCGGGGATAATAGTTAAAGCTTGTTCCTTGAATTTATAGGTTTCCGGAAGGGATACTGCTTTTAGTCTCTCTCCAAGACTGGTTAAACCCAGGATATTCTTAATAAAATCGAACGATTCTCCTACCGTTAAGGTTGCCGAAGTCATTACGAAAGAATCGAGATTGGGATAAAGAAATTCTTCAAGATAAGGAGCGATATCGAGAGGAGCGGCAATCAGTTCAATTGAAGATAGTCGCTGACGGTAGGGAATACTGTAATAAAAAACTCTATCGTCCTCTTCCTGCTCTAAAATAATGTTTAATTTTAAAAGAATTTCTTTTATTTTTTCTGTTTCTTTTTTATCTTCTATGTCTACCGAAGAAAGCAAAGAATTTACTCTTTCAAGAATTTCGTACAGAGAACGTAAAGCCGATATTTCTTGATCTTTATACAACCCTTCCCGATAATCGTTTAAGGAAAGAATTTTTTCGGCGACTTTCTCAAA
>CAYWUC010000048.1:0-5055 GCA_964461395.1 uncultured bacterium | reverse complement strand
ATACAGAGGAGATTTGCGTATCCTTCAAGTACGTGTAAATGGGTGTTCATTGTTTTCTTTTCGTTTTGGTCTTTATCGCTTAAACGTACTTCTTCTGTCGGATTCCATTCCCGGTCACAGGCTTCAAAATATCCGGGGTATCCCGCATCAAAGCTGTGCTTCTCGATTAATTCGAAAATCTCGATTGCCCAATTTAGAACTTCCGAATCGTTGGAGATTTTATAATATTCCGCGAGCGCGTAAATGCAGAAAGCCTGAGCGTAAATTTGTTTTTTTCTTTCAATGGAATTTCCTTTATAATCGAGTGTCCAATAAATACCGCCTTTTTCACTGTCCCGGAAATATTCTTTTATGTATTCATAAGAACGGTTGGCTAACTCTAAATGTTTTTCTTCTTTAAATTTTCTGTATACGGCAGAATAAGTCCAGAGTATTCTTGTGTTGAGTACAGCCGACTTTGGAGATTTTTTTATTATTTCTCCGTTATTTAAGATTCTTCCCAGGAATCCACCATTTTCGGTGTCGATGGTTTTACCCCAAAAAGCAAGAATATTGTTTTTAAGTTCATTTTCTATTTCTTTGTAATATGTGTCTACATTCATGATTGTTTTATTTAAGTGTTTTTTTTGTTTTTGTCAAGGTTTATTTTTTCCGCGAAGGCACAAAGACACGAAGAAAATAAATCGTTCACCAATCACTCATATTGTTCATGATTTCAGTTTATTGACAAATAGAGATTTTCTTTTAAAGTTACAATAGGAGGTGATGTATGGCGTCTGATAAAAGACCGGATAAGAATATAAATGGTATACCTGTTTTGCATGTGAAAGGTGATTGTATAGCCAGAGCCTGGGAGAATTCGCTCATTGCCCTTTACGAAGATGGATGTGATATTGAGACACAATATGATAAACCCGATGATCCTCCGAGTAAAGACTCGACTATGATTATTACCATAACGAATCCACTAAAGGAACCTATGCTCCATAAAGATTTTCCCGCGGGTATTGAATTTTTGCAGGAGTATGTAATGGAAGTTTGTGAAGGTATTAAGGACCATCTTATCCGTGATCCGGATGATCCGGAAGATACGCGCTGGGAATATACATATCATAAGCGATTGTTCGCGTACGATGCTCCGGGCGTTAACCCTTTGGACCAAATTGAAATAATGTGTCAAAAGTTGGCGGATAAGCCTTATACAAGGAGAGCGCAGGCTATAACCTGGAAGGTTTGGGAAGATAATGAATGTTATGATCCCGCTTGTTTGCAAAGTATATGGTGCCGTATTACTGAAGAAGGAGACGAATCTTTCCTCAATATGAATATTCGTTTTCGTTCAAATGATGCTTACAAAGCGGCATTTATGAACATATTCGCGCTGGTTCAATTGCAAACGAAAATAGCAAAAAGAATTTCAGAAATTTCCGGAAGGGATATTAAGGTTGGGAGATACTGCCACATAGCTGACAGCTATCATATTTACGGTTCTTACTTTGAGGAATTCAAAGCCCGTTTCTTAGGGGCTCTTGAAAAACGCACTTTTGAGGGAAGAACAATGCGTTATGAGGATTTTCGAGAGATGATGGAAGCCGCCCGCCCGTCGATTATGGAACGAGTGAAAAATATGGAGAGAGAGTAAAATCGCTGTTAGCTGTTGGCTTTTAGCCGTTAGCTTTAAAAAAATAAAAAAGAGAATGAAAACTTTAATCTCTATATCTAAAAATCTAAAAGAATTTTTGTTTATGTTCTGTTATCTCTTTTTTGAGTTTTTAATGGGGATGTGTGGTAAGCTAAAAGCAAAAGGCGAAAAGCGAAAAGCTAATAGCTAATAGCTGGTGGAGGGAGGTATGGTGATGGGGATATAGTAAATTTGGAACCGGTGAGTAGGCGGCGGGGTCATATTAATAAAGGAGGATAAATGAAAAATAAATATTTGTTTTTAATACTATCTTTAATTATATTTGCATTGTTCGCGGGATGTAACCGTAGTCCTTCAAACGGGGAACACGGTAGAACAGAGTTCAGGCATCCGCACAAAGGTGACCGTAAAAATTTTCATAGATTTGATCATAGTAGAATCGACAAAATGGCTAAGAAATTGGATTTATCCGCCGAACAGGTCGAGGCTCTAAAGGAAATGGAAAAGGAAATAATGGAAAAACAGTTTGAGATGGGAAAAGAAAGAAAGCACAAAGATATTTTCAAAGAAAAGATTGTTGAAATGGTACAGAAAGATTCGCTATCGAAAGAAGAAATTATTGCTTTTATGGAGGAAGTGCATTCGTTGGGAGAAGAGTTCAGGAAGGAAACCGATAGTTTTGTCGCCGAAAGATTGGTTAAAATGCATTCTATTCTCACAAAGGAACAGCGGGAAAAACTGGCAAAGAAACTTGAAGAATTCGAGCCTAAACCAAGATTTAAAGAGAAAGAAGATATTAAATAATTATGAATGAGGAGGCTTTTGCCTCTATTGTAGAGGAAACGAAAGGTGTTGTTTTGAAAGCTATAAGAAGTAGTTTGTTTTCCGAATATTATTACGCTGTAGATGATGTGGTTCAAGAGACTTATATTAGGGCGTATAGGAGTCTTATTAAAAACAAATTTAAGGAAGAGTCGAAATTGTCTTCATGGTTATTTACAATTGCAAGGAATGAGTCGATAAGAATGAATAGAAAATTAAAATCGGGAGAAAGAAGAAGAGAAAAATATGTTGAAAGGAATATGCAATACTTGAATAATATCGAAGACAACAATATCGCAGAAAAGATAGAGAAAGATGATTTGATTGAAAAGCTTAACGCTGCGGTAGTCAAACTTCCGGATAAGTATGTAAATGTGATAGATTTATATATGAAAGGTTTTAATGAAAGACAGATAGCCCAATTGCTTTCTATTTCAAGAGGGACGGTTAAATCGAGAGTGCACAGAGGAAAGGAAAAATTAAGACAAATATTTAAAGAGGAGAAAATCTATGTATAAAATAGATAACGAAATTAATAAAAGAGAGCAGAGTAAGCTCTGGAGTGAAGAGATGGCAAAGAAGGTTTTTTCTGAGAAAGCCAGAAGAACGAAGAGGAAATTAACTCTTGCCGGTTCTATGTTTATGGTTTTTTTCCTGTCTTTCGTTATTGGTTTTAATGTTTCTCAGAGTGAATTCGAAAGTTCTTCATGGGGTGCTGATTACTTATCATCTGTTACTGATAGTATCTATCCTTACGTGATCCCGCAGGATGTGGATGAATTCATCTCGTATTCTTTTAACGGACAATGAAGTAATACCTAATAGGTATTACAGTAAATCAGTGAATTAGTCTATTGGTGAATTAGTAACATAGATTCTTCGAATCTAAGTTAAATTGTTAAATTAAAAAATAGTCAAATAGTTTTACGAATCCTTCGGATCAGTTAAATGGTTAAATTAAAAAATAGTTAAATTGTAAAAAACCCAACAAAAAATCTTGTGTTAATCTACGTTTATCTGTGTCCTATTATTAGGTATGGGAGTGGGATTCTGTATTCTTGCTCCTGGCTTCTGAATTCTCTGTTAAAATTGGAACCTTTATTTGGTTTGTTGGGTCATATCTACAAAGAAGGAAAAAAGGAGTTTAAAATGATAAGTAAGTGTTTCTTAAAAACAAATTTTAATTTTAAAAAATGGAGGAAATTATGAAAAAGTATGCAATGTTAGTATTCTCGATTTTAATGGTTATGTCTTTAGTCTTACCTTTGACCGTGCGGGCGGATAAGGAAAGGAACGATAGAGATATGAAAGGCGAGGGCATGTCGATTGAAAGAGGACATCACGATGCGGGAATTTTCCGGGACCTCGATGAAGATATCTTAAAAAAGATGCAAGAAATGCGATTGAAAAATAAAGAAGAGATGCTCGATTTGAGAACACAGATACAGAAGAAAGAGCTGGAGATGGAAAAAGTTCTCCTGAAGGAAAAACTTGATTTGAATAAGATCCTTTCTATACATGATGAAATATCTAACCTGAGGCAAAAAATTTCAAGAAAAAGGATAGAGCAGAAAATAGAGATGTATAAACTTCTTCCCGATGACAAAAAAGAAGGAGCAAGAAAGATGTTTCTTCAAGGGTTCTCAGATAAAAAACACAGGAAACCCGGGATGAATGATTGGCGAGATAAATCCGGATGCCGCATGGGAAAATAAATTACCCTTCTTGTCCTTAATGGGCAGAATATTTAAATATTCTGCCCATTAATTCCGTTGCATAGAGTTTAAAAGAGATTATAATTGCCCTGGAGGGTATGGTATGAGAATAAATTTATGTAAAAAAAATAGCATTGAAATTAATGTTTAAATATATTTTTTTGTTTACCGCGTTTTCTTTAACCGTTTTAGATTCCCCGGCAACACAGGAAAAGGGGGTTCTCCGGGGAGCCCTTTCGATCGATCAGTGTATTCGAATCGCTCTGGAAAATTCACCTCTTATTCGGGTTGCCGAAGGAAGTGTTAAAAAAAGCGAACTAGATGTGGGGGACGCGAAAGCGGGTTTAGTTCCTGATGTTAATCTTCAAGGAGGATATTATATTAACGAAACGTATAATACGTTCGAGTGGAATCGAGATCATTATGACCTTAGTCTTTCTGCTTCAATGCAGCCATTTAGCAGCGGTAAAACTTATCTCGATATAGAAAGGACAGATGCAAATCTAACTTCGGCGAGAGAAGGATATCGATTAACGAGGATGAATCTTATTATGGAAGTTATAAGTAGGTATTATAACCTTATTAAAGCTTCACAGATGTTGGGACTGAGAGTTGGTACTCTCGAGCAAAAGGAATACCAGCTTAATTTTTCGAAGGCGCAATTCGAATTGGGGATGGTTCCGAGAGCTGATACACTTAAAGCAAGAGCAGCTTTGGAAGGAGCCAGAGTCGATTTGCACGAGGCATACGGGGAGCTTATGATAAAAAAAGCTGAGCTTAATGAAATAATGGGTCTCGATTTGGAATCCTCTATATCGGTTGAGGAAGTCCAAATAAAAGATTTGGATGTGCCGGGATTTGATAGTGTACTGGCCG
>CAYWUC010000047.1:0-2110 GCA_964461395.1 uncultured bacterium | reverse complement strand
TGGCATACGAATAAAGCGGGTACAGATTGGGAATGTCCCTGGTATATAATGGGTTTAGATACACATGATGTTCCTATTTATATTGTGAAAGCTTTTGAAATTTGTGATCCGTTAGCGCCTGACATAAAATTGATTTACAATCATCACGAACACCCTGAAAATACAGCATCCTGGAACCTTATAAAAGAGACCGTACTTTACCTGAAAGCACTTGGCCTTAGAGTAGACGGCATCGGGTGGCAGGCTCATGTAAAATTAGGCTGGGAATCTGAAAGTAGATTAAACCATTTGAGAGGTTTGATCGACTGGGCTCATAGCAACGATCTCGAATTTCATGTTACGGAAGCTAGTGTATGGGTAGATGTTGATCCCACACAGGAAAATCTTGAAAGACAGGGGGATACTTATAGAAGTATTTTGGATGTTCTACTGGAAAAACGTTTTACAGGATTAGTTGGCTGGAATACCTGGCATATAGATGACGGACACGGATGGGGTATTGATGAGTATCCATCGCTTTTCGACGAAGACTATGAAGCAAAACCGGCATATTACGCGATACAGGCAGCGTTAGAAGGTGAAGCAGGAATTGGGGATTCCCTTGGAAATAAACCGGTTGCTCTAAAATTATATAATAGTCCAAATCCTTTTACTCTAAAAACCAGAATAAACTTTGAGATCCCCAGAAAAGGCTATGTTAAGGTAACCATTTATGATTTATCCGGTCGGGAACTATCTACATTATTTTCCGGAGAAATCGAAGCCGGAAATCATTCTTTGGATTGGAATGCTAATGATTTATCCGCCGGAATTTACATCTGTCATGTAGAAACAGAAAAATCCACCATGAAGCATTCTATGATTCATATTAAATAAGTGTACAGAATCAAAAAGTATAAATGAATTCCGAAAAATTACTGTTGGGGTTAATCTGGTATGCTACTTGGGAGTTTCGAATATTTAATTTATTTAGTAGTTAAGAAATATTATTCTTTTTCTGTTTCTTTTTCTATCCAGGAGAGATAACTTTTTAATCCCTCTTTGATTTCATAAGAAACGATTGCCGGCACCTCATACGGATGCAGTTCCTTTAATCTTTTCTCCACTTTACCGTATAAAGATTGTCTCGTTTTCATAATAAGAGCATACTCTTTATCCCGGGTAAGTTTATTTTTCCATCTATATACGGATTCTATGGGGAAAAAGTTGACGCACGCGACCAATTTTTTCTCGACTAAAATCCCGGCTATTTTTTTAGTGATAGCCTTATCCGGAAGAGTAGTATAAATCATTAAAAATTTCAAAGTTCCCCTATCCTAATAAGAAGGAATCCATATTTGTTGTGCAGAAATTATTTCGGAATCTCCGGGCAAATTAATTTCATTTTTTGTTCTAACGTAAAAAATAAAACCTTTATAAGCAGTAAGATAATCGAACTCTTTTCTCATGAAACCTCCTCTCGAAATTATAATAACAGGATTATCACCTCTGGATATCACTTTAATAAAATCTTCTTCTTTTAATCTTACTATCGCTCCTGAAGCTTTAATTGCATTTGCTATAGCCGCAGCGGCAGCAGCTCCTCCTCCATTCATTTTACACCTCCTTTTCTTATATTACTGGATATGAAGAAATATATTCATTTAATGTTCAGGCACATGAAAGATACTCACAAGAGAGCTGTTTCTATATACTTTAAAAATGCTGCTTTTTAGAACTAAATACTAACTTTTATGCCACCTCTCAAAGGAATATGAGTATAATTAGCATCATCGGAGAATATAATTCCGTAGCCTGTTTCCGCGAAAACGGCGAATAATCCCAGACTCATATTTAACCCACCATAAATAAGGAATCCGTTATCGGTTAAAGATCCTTCTCCGATATAATCAGCATAATCACTTCCGATAGTAGATATCTCATATCCCACCCCTACATAAAGAGACGCAGGAGAAAGAGGCGGAGCGATGGAATACTCCAATCCAACCATTAAAAAAACATCAGAAAGTTTAAGCTCTCCTACTGGAGTTTCTACGTCCGTCCACGCATATTCCAACTGTCCTCGAACACCTAACGGAATAATCGGAGGAGAAAAGCTGGCAGTAAGTCC
>CAYWUC010000046.1:0-7224 GCA_964461395.1 uncultured bacterium | reverse complement strand
TTTTTTTCACTTCCACAGGGACATTTATCATTTCTTCCGATATCCTTTATTTTTTTTCCTTCTTTTTTCAATTTGGTAACCTCCTCATTGAATTTTCTATCAAGTTTAGCGTTACCTACGGTAGGTATCTTTTCTGTAGGTGTTTGTACTTTTTTTCTTTTAGTCTGCTGTGGGACATTTTCGATACCTTTAAATTGCTCTTTCACTTCTTCTCCTTCGACTTCTTCGGGTTCCTTTACAGCTTCGGGTCTAAATCTATATAATAATCTAATTGCATTTTTACCGATGTTATAAAGTAGTTCTTCAAACATTCCAAAAGATTCTCTTTTGTATTCAATAAGCGGATCTTTTTGGGCGAAACTTCTTAGGTTTATACCTTCCCGTAGGGCATCCAATTCGTATAAGTGATTTCTCCATTCATCGTCTATTACTTTTAATATTACCATTCTCTCGAAGTGCCGCATTATTTCTTGCCCTACAATTTTTTCTTTCGAATCGTATTTAAATTTTACCATTTTTCTTATATTATCTTCGAATTCTTTTTTCTTAATTTCTTTTATGTCGCTTTTTCCTTTCTCGAAATCTACTAAGAAAAGTCCGATTAAATCTGCCTGTAGAGTTTCCCAATCCCATTCTTCGGGATATCTGGCGGTTAGATAGGAATCGAATATCGTGTCGAGTGTGTCATCTGTCCATTCCATTACCCTATCTCTTAAGTTTTCTCCATCTAGAATATCGTTTCTGATATCGTAGATGACCTCACGCTGTTTGTTCATTACATCGTCGTATTCTAAGAGTCTTTTTCTAATGTCGAAGTTCATTCTTTCAACTCTTCTCTGAGCATTTTCTATCGCCCTGGAAATTAAGGGATGTTTAACGGAATCCCCGTCCTCGACACCCATTCGATCCATCGCACTGGCTATTCGTTCCGTCGCGAATACTCTCATCAAATCGTCTTCGAGTGAAATATAGAAACGGGATGCGCCGGGATCTCCCTGGCGTCCGGATCTCCCCCTGAGCTGATTATCTATTCTTCTCGCTTCGTGTCTTGCTGTTCCGATAACGTGAAATCCGCAAGGAACATCTTCTCTGCATTTATCTATATCAATTTCTTTGGGTATTTCTTGTCCTTTTTCAGTAACTACAGCGCATTCTTCGCATTGGATTATCTCTCTTGCCGGCTTTATATCTGTACCTCTACCTGCCATATTTGTTGCGATTGTAACCTGTCCTTTTTCGCCCGCGTGTAATATTATTTTTGATTCTTTTTCATGTTGTTTCGCGTTTAACACCTGGTGAGGGATGCTTTCCCTCCCGAGCATTCTCGATATCAATTCGGATACATCGACGGATACTGTTCCGACGAGTACAGGTAAGCCTTTATTATGAAGTTCTTTAATTCTTGAAACTATCGCGCTGTATTTTTCTCTTTTTGTTCTATATATTAAATCATCGTAGTCTATTCTTCTAACTGGTTTATTCGTTGGTATTTGAACCACATCTAAATCGTATATCTGCATAAACTCTTCCGCTTCTGTCGCGGCTGTTCCCGTCATCCCGGCAAGCTTATTGTACATTTTAAAATAATTTTGAAGGGTTATTGTCGCGAAAGTTTGAGTTTCTTTTTCTACCTCGACGTTTTCTTTTGCTTCCAATGCTTGGTGGAGCCCGTCGGAGAATCTCCTTCCGGGCATCAAGCGTCCGGTAAATTCATCTACTATTATAACCCTATTTTGTTTAACTATATATTCTACGTCTTTTTCGAAAAGAGTATAAGCTTTTATTAATTGGTTTGCCGCGTGTATTCGTTCTGATTTTTCGGCATAATCCCTTTCGATAGCTTCTTTTTGGACCATTTTTTCCCTGCTCGATAAAGAATCGTCCTGTTCGATTTTGTGCAGTTTAATTGAAAGATCGGGCAGCTGAAAGAAATTTTCCGATTCTTTTTTTATGATTAAATCCTGCCCCATTTCGGAAATATTTGTAGAGTGTTCTTTTTCGTCGATCGCGAAGTATAAATTTTCATCTATTTCGTGAAGTTTTTTGTCTTTCATAAAACGTGATTCGGTTTCCTGTATTAAATGTTCGATTTCACCATTTTGCAATAACTTAATTAATTGTTTGTTTTTAGGATTTCCTCTTTTAGCCGTGAGCAGTTTTTCTCCGGCTTCTTCTTTTTTATTCACATCAAGCAAATTTTTTGCTTCCGCGATTGTACTATTTACAAGCAAGGTTTGTCTATGTACAAGATTAGCAATAGCTGGTTTAATTTCTCCGTATTGTTTTGTGACTGAATGTTGCACGGGACCGGATATAATAAGAGGGGTTCTCGCTTCGTCTACCAGAACCGAGTCCACTTCATCTACTATCGCGAAGTGATGGCCTCGCTGAACTCTGTGTTCCGGAGTTACTGCCATATTATCACGAAGATAATCGAAACCGAATTCATTATTTGTTCCGTAAGTGATATCGCAGTTGTATTCCTTTATTCGTTCTTCCGGTCTCATGTTTGAAATTATTACTCCGACAGAAAGCCCGAGACTTTCGTAAATCGTGCTCATCCATTCTTTATCTCTTTTCGCGAGGTAATCATTAACTGTAACAAGATGTGTCCCTTTTCCGGAAAGAGCGTTAAGATACAGGGGCATTGTAGCGACAAGTGTTTTTCCTTCACCTGTTTTCATTTCAGCAATATTTCCTTGATGCATGACAATGGCTCCTACCAATTGTACATCGTAGGGTACCATGTTCCATTCCCATTCGAGATCTGTGACACTCCATTTTTTACCCAATAATAATTTACAGGTTTTTTTAACCAGAGCAAAACTTTCTACCATTAAATCATCGACTGTTTCCCCTTCCGTTAATCTCGACTTGAATTCTTCGGTGATTTTAGGCAGATCATCTATCGATAGTTTTTCGTAATCCGTTAATTTATTATTGATCTCTTCGACAATAGGATAGATTTTCTTTAAAACTCTTTCGTTGTGGGATGGGATAATCTTCTTTAAGAGTTTAAACACAGATTAAATCACCCCTTTCTTTGCCTGTCGATATATAACTAACTTTAATTTCCAACGAATCTTCTATAAATTTTATAAAGTTACATGCTTCTTTTGGCAAAGCATTATATTCTTTTATGGATTTGGTGTTATCCCATCCGGGGAAACTTTTGTAAACCAGCTCGGCTTTTTCCAGTTTCCAGACCTCGGAAGGGAACCATTTTTTTTCTTCGCCGTCTATTTTATAGGATGTTGCTACTTTTACTTCCGGAAGACCATCTAATACGTCGATTTTTGTTAGAACAATTTCGGTGGTTCCCGATATCCAGCAGGTATATTTTAATGCCACGAGGTCTAACCAGCCACAATTCCTCGGTCTTCCGGTGGTCGCGCCGAATTCGTTACCTTTTTTGCGAATATCTTCTTCTGTTTTCTTTTCCATTCTGCTTGGGAAAGGACCTTTCCCTACTCTTGTAGTGTATGCTTTTGTGATTCCAATGATATTGGCAACTGAGTTTGGAGGGGTGCCGGTGCCGGTTAAAATTCCTCCGGGTGTAGGGTTGGATGAAGTAACATAAGGATAAGTTCCAAAATCAATGTCTAAAAGTACGCCCTGGGCTCCTTCGAATATTATTCTCTTTTTTCTATTTATTAAATCTCTCAAAAGCTCTACCGTATCTACTACCATGTAACCATAGCTGTTCTTAAAGGACTCGATCTTTTGCAGATATTCGGCTGGTAGATTGAATTTGTCCAAGTAAGAGGAAGAAAAAATATCTCCCATTCGAATTCCTTTTCTTAGTATTTTATTTGAGTATGCAGGTCCTATCGCTTTTCCTGTAGTGCCTATTTTGTCTTTCATTTCTTTTTCTTCTTCAAAGTATGATGGAAGTATCAAATGGCTTCTTTTGCTTATTTTTAGATTGTTTTTTATCTCTATTCCTTTTTCTTTTAACCCTTCAATCTCTTTCGTTAATTGTTCTAAATCTATTACCACTCCGTTTCCTATTATCGATATCTTATCTGTTCTTAGGATACCCGATGGTACAAGGTGTAGAGATAATTTCTCGTTTTGGTAAAAGATTGTATGTCCCGCGTTTGCTCCTCCTTGATAACGACATACCACATCAAAGGAATCCGCGAGGTTATCTATTATTTTTCCTTTTCCTTCGTCTCCCCATTGAAGACCTAATACTACTGCATTTCCTTCTTTCATAATGAACCCCTTTAAAAACTTTCCCTGTAAAATATCTGTAATTGTCTTCCTACAGAATCACCCAGGATATTTTTTAGGTCGAATTGGATTCCCATGCTTCCTGATTGCAGTTTATATCCGAGATTAAATCTGCTATTATCTTCATCGTTCGCTCCCATTATGTATTCGAGGTGGAAAGTATGTGCTTCTGCTAAGGTTAAAGCCGCGTTTCCAAATATATCGATTCCATTATCTTCATCATGGTTATAGTTTGCTCCGCCCGAGAGTATTATTCCGGGCATCAATCTTGTTCCTATACAAGCGAATAAATGTTTTTCGGCATACTCTTCAATGGGTTCATTATTATATCCTATAACACTTTCTATTATTCCGTTACCGAATAGTCTTGCCCTGATATCTACACCCGGTTGATCTTCCCAGTCGACATCTCCGTATCCTACTAAATTTGTGCCACCGAAGCTTATACCCAGAATAATTCCATTCCATATACCAACTCCGATTTTAGCTCTTAATTTATTAATGGGTTCTTCTTTTATATGAACAAGGACTTCTCCGTGGTAAAGAAGAACCGGTAATGGGTTATCTATTCCCGTTATCGGTTCGTAATAGGTTGAAATCATAGATAAGAGAACAAGAATCATTTTACCTCCTTTAAATACTAAAGCGAAGGCTTCCTTCGCCGATTATGTTATGAACTTTTTGTATCATTTTTTCATCCGGTTTTATCTTCATATCTTTGGATTTTAAGCGTATTTCTTCATATTCATCTCTGCAAAGAATTATGAGAGGTATTTTACCTGAGTGTTCAGATAAAACTTTTTTTACTCCGGTTATATCCTCTTCACCAACTCCTCCGAGATTAAGTATTAAATAAGCGCACTTAAGATGGTCTTCTATTTGATCCAGAGGCATTATTTTTTCCGCGCTTATTTGAATCTGGTTACTCATTGAGTCGGCCTTAATTCTTCCTTTTATTACTACAGATCCTAGAGAATCTAATTTACTTCCGTATTCTTCGAATAATTTTGGGAATACCAATACATCGAAAGACCCATTTTCGTCTTCGACCCTTAACTTCGCCCATCTACGGTTTTTCTTCGATGTCTTTTTGTCGACTTTTGTTATGGCTCCGCCAGTTATTATTAATTTATTAACTGGAAATTCTTTTAGTTTTGTAGAAGGAGTAAATAATGCTTCTGAAAGCTTTTCGTATTGAGATAAAGGATGACTGGAAAAGAAAAAACCGTAAGCTTCTTGTTCGTATCTTAGTTTTTCGTTTTCATCGAAGGGGGATGTAGGAATCAATTCTCTCTTTTTATCACCAAATAATGTTTCCATCTTTCTTGTTTCTTTTGTTTTAGCATAATCCATAGCATTTTTAAGGGAGGAGAGCAAGGAATGGCGGTTTACCTCGAGAGAATCAAAAGCTCCTGCTTTGATAAGGTTTTCGATGACTTTCTTATTTACCAGTCTTCCGCCGGCCCTCTCCACGAAATCAAAGAAATTTTTAAATTTTTTACTTTTTCTTTCTTTAATAATTTCCAGTACGGCATTTTTTCCAACATTTTTTATACCCCCTAGCCCATAACGAATAGCTTTATCTTCCGGAATAAATTCGTAGCCTGATATATTTATATCCGGAGCTTTTACTTCTATTCCATGTTTTCTCGCGTCTTTAATAAATTTCCTGATGTCTTCCACCTCTGCGCTGATATTACTTGTAAGAGCAGCGGCGTAAAATTCGGTTGGGTAGTGCGCTTTGAGGTAGGCGGTTTCATAGGCTATTTCGGCATAGGATACCGAATGAGCTTTATTGAAGCCATACTTGGCAAACGCGCTCATTCTTTCGAATATATCTTCCGCTTGAGTTTTGGAAATCTTATTTTTGGTGCATCCTTCAATAAATTTCTCTCCCATCGATTGCATGACGTCCATTTTTTTCTTTCCCATAGCTTTTCTTAAAATATCCGCTTCGCCTAGAGAAAAACCCGCGAGTATATTCGCGATTTTCATTACCTGTTCCTGGTAAAGCATTATTCCGTAAGTTTCTTCCAACACAGTCTTTAATTTTGGATGGGGATATTCCGGATCCATCTTGCCCTGTTTTTTTAAAGCAAATTCATCCTGATTAATATTTTGAAGCGGACCGGGTCGATAGAGGGCGACGGAAGCTACGAGATCGGAGAAGTCCGTTGGTTGAATTTTTCTCAACATTTTTCTCATTCCATCCGATTCAAGTTGGAATACGCCTATTGTATCGCCTCTTCTTATTAGTTCGAAAGTTTTTTTGTCGTCTTTATCTAAATCATAAATATCCAGTTTATGTTTAATGTTTTTAAGAGTTTCCTGTATAACTGTTAATGTTTTTAAACCCAGTATGTCTACCTTCAAAAGGCCCAGTTTTTCTAATGTCTCCATAGCAAATTGGGTTGTGATTATTTTTTCTTTTCCGCTGGTGTTTACAAAAAGAGGAATAAAATCGGTAATATCTCCGGGGGCGATTACAACTCCGGCCGCGTGTGTGGAAGTTTGTCTGATCAATCCCTCGAGGCTTTTAGCGAGTTCTATCAGTTCTTTTAAATCCGCTCTGCTTTGTATTTTTTCTCTTAATTCTTTAGAGCCGTTTAACGCTTCTTCTATCGATTGTTCTCTTTCTATTTCTTTTGCTAATTCGTCGCAGTCGTTGTAGGGTATCTCGAGTACTCTTCCGACATCACGGACAACCGATCTGGCTTTCAAAATACTAAAAGTTACTATTTGGGCAACGTTTCTTTCTCCGTATTTTTCCTTGATATGTTGAACGACTTCCTCTCTTCTGACATCCGAAAAATCTATATCCACGTCTGCCATGGAGACTCTTTGGGGATTTAAAAAACGTTCAAAAATCAATCCATGCTTTAAAGGGTTTACATTTGTTATTCCGAGACTGTAAAGAACGAGACTGCTTGTTGCTGAACCTCTTCCCGGTCCTACGGGTATTTCTTGTTCCTTAGCGAAATCGACGAT
>CAYWUC010000045.1:0-2582 GCA_964461395.1 uncultured bacterium | reverse complement strand
GCTTCCTCGGAATGTTCTCTAATGTCTTTCAGGTTTTCGATTAGCGTGGTTATGTTGGCTTCCAGGTTTCCATGCCAACCCCGGATTCTGTCCAGGTGACATTCCGGGTCATTAATGTTACATATTTTAGGTTCCATATTTCCCTCCCTAATTTTATATTAAGTAAATTAAAAAAAAATGCAAGCATGGCTGGTAAAGCCGCTCCCACCGTCCCAAAAATATATTCTCACACAAAGATCACAAAGTACACAAAGCTATACCACACACAACTTTGTTGAATTTTGTTTCTTAAAGATACCCCAAAACACTCAAAAATTTAGAGAAGTCTTATGTGAAATAGAATAAAATCTTTTTGCTTTTTGCTTGTTTTGCGGTTTGAAAAAATAATAAGTCAACTTATGGTGTTTGTGTAGTAGAAAAGCGTTAAGCTACTATTACTCATCGGGACACGAAATGTGATTTTTTTCACAACTTGACAAACTTCTAAATTATTATTATTAAACTTTGTGAATGAGATATTTAAGTTGACTTATTTTCGATAATGAGATAAATTGACGGAGGATTAATTGTATAAAAATAAGAGTTTTGACGTAAAAGAGAGGATAAAGAGTTTCTTTTGGTTGTTTTTCTTTCTTCTCGTCCTCTGGTTGCTACTTACATCGACATTTAATTCGCAGGAGTTACTGGTTGGAGTTTTTATTTGTTTCGTAATTGCCGTTATAACTCATAAGTTTTATATTAGACTAGGTTTTCCTGCAATAAGTTTTAAGAAAATTTACTTTTTTATTATTTATATATTAGTTCTCTTTTATGAGATAATAAGGGCTAATTTAGATGTAGCCCTTAGGGTTATTCGTCCGTCCCTGCCGATAAATCCTGGTGTGGTAATTATAAAAACCGCGCTTAAATCAGATATAGCAAAAACAATTCTGGCTAATTCCATAACTCTGACGCCCGGTACATTTACTCTGGATATTCAAGGGAATAAATTATTGATTCACTGGATAGATGTAGAAGCGACAGATATCGATGCCGCGACTAGTATTATAGGAGAAAGATTCGAAAAATATTTGAGGATTATATTTCAATGATAGCGACTATATATATTGTAGTTATAGGCTTAGGGGTTATCTTATGTTTGCTCAGGATGATTAAAGGTCCGACTGCGCCTGATCGTGCTGTTGCGTTGGATACAGCGGTGACAGTTACAGTCGCGTTGTTAGTCCTTATTGGTCTTGTCCTCCGAAGAAGAATATATCTTGATGTTTCATTGGTGTATGCTGTTTTAACCTTTATAGGTTCAGTCGCGATAGCACGATATCTTGAGGGAGGAATCGAATGAACTGGGGCTGGTGGGTTACGGGGTTTGGTGTAATATTTTTGTTTCTGGGAAGCCTCGGTATGTACAGGATGCCGGATGTGTACAATAGATTGCAGGCGGGAACAAAATGTACGACACTTGGCGCTTTTTGTACCATTATCGGCGTTGGAATAATAGAACCTTCCTGGTTCTGGACAACTTTTATAATCGCGGTATTTGTATTGTTGACCAACCCAATATCGAGTCATGCGCTTGGACGAGCGTCCTGTATTTCAAAAGTTAAACTCTGTAAAAAAACAAAAGTTGATCAATCGGAAGGTTTTTGCAGAGAAAAGGATGAAGAAGATGATAATTCTTGAGATAATCCTGGTTTTTGTGATGCTTGTTGGTGCCGTTGCTGCCGGGGTTTTTAAAGATTTGTTAAACGCGGTAATCGCTGCCGGCTTTGTTAGTTTCATCGCGGCGATACTTTTCTATTTTCTCCATGCTCCCGATGTAGCTATGGCGGAGGCTTCTATTGGTGCTGCCTTAACTGTAGCAATTTTCATAATAGCTATTAAGAAAACGAAAAGGTTCGAGGAAGATGAGGAAGGTAATTAGTTTTATTTTGATAGTAATAATTGCCGTAGGTGCTTTTTCCTCGCTTCGGGAGATACCTTTTGGAG
Source organism: uncultured bacterium (assembly GCA_964461395.1). GTDB lineage: Bacteria > Hydrothermota > UBA3072 > UBA3072 > UBA3072 > JAFGHJ01. The sequence goes on along the minus strand of CAYWUC010000045.1, from coordinate 596 downwards.
CCACAAAAAGCAGAGTGAGAGAGTATTATCTTGATAACGGTATAAAACAAACCGGAGCTACAAATATAGTGACATCTGTGGTGGTTAATTATCGTGGTTTTGATACTCTCGGAGAAGTAACTGTACTATTCCTCGCAAGTATTGGTCTTTCCGCGGTTCTTTACAGAAAAAAAGAGGAGAGAAGAAAAAAGAGAAGAGAGAGCAGTTTGATTTTATATACCGGCTGCAGATTTTTGTTTCCCCTGATTCTACTTTTCGGTTCTTACATATTCATTCATGGCCATTTGACTCCCGGAGGAGGTTTCCAGGGAGGAGCTATAATAGCATCCGGATTTTTACTTACCATGCTTGGTTGTTGGGGGTGGGAAGGAATTAACAGGAACAGGTTTAAGATAACGGAATCCCTTTCGGGTCTTGCTTTTGTTGTTGTAGGTCTTCTTGGGTTGCTTTACGGAGGATATTTTCTTTTTAATTATCTGCCCAAAGGAATACCGAATCAACTCTTTAGCGCCGGAATTATTCCTCTTGTGTATATTGCCATCGGATTTAAAGTGGGTTCGGAAATTGCGGGTATAATAAATGATATGGTTAGGAGT
>CAYWUC010000044.1:0-2070 GCA_964461395.1 uncultured bacterium | reverse complement strand
TGCTTCCATATCAAAAACATCCTTTAAAATTTAATAATTAAAACTATTTATTAGGTTATAAAAAAAATGACATTTGTCAACTTTAATTCTACTTGACAAAAGCTTTTTTTATAACTATAATCCATATATGTTTGACATTTTAATAAAAGAGTAAATACGAGGAAATTATCTTTGGATAAAGAAGAAACGCAAGAAATAAAAGAAGAACTTAAAAAAGACGAAAAACAGAAAGAAATGATGCTTAATGTAATGTCTGAGCTGGTCATTCTCCAGGACCTTAATCATAAGATCTTATGGGCGAACAAAGCCGCTTATGAATCCATGGGAAAAAGACCGGGCGAGCTTGTCGGATATTACTGCTATAAAATATGGGCAGGCAGAGCCGAGAGTTGTGATGATTGTCCGGTAAGAAAAGCCGGTAAAACCAGTAAAGTAGAGAAACAAGAAATATTGACCCCAGATGGAAGGAAATGGCTGATAAAGGGATACCCGATAAAAGATTCAAAGGATAGAATCGTCAATGTACTGGAAATTGGGAGTGATATAACAGAAAAAAAGAGATTAGAACAGGCGTTAAGAGATTCAGAAGAACTTTACAGAACTCTGATAAATATTTCCCCTTATGCCGTTACGGTAACGGATCTAAAAGGAGAAATAACCTACGCGTCAGGAAAAACTCTTCAATTGCATGGATACGACAATTCGGAGGAATTACTTGGGAAAAGCGCTTTTATTTTAATCGATCCTTCCGATCATAAAAGGGCATCTGAAAATCTTGATAAGACTTTAAAAGAAGGGTGTGTAAAGGAACTTGAATTTGATTTATTAAGAAAAGACGGTTCTATTTTTACAGGAGAACTTAACGCCTCTTTAATAAAAGATGAAAAAGGACAGCCGCAGGCTTTTGTAGCTACTACAAGAGACATAACCGAAAGAAAGGAAAACGAAAGAAAGCTTAAGGAAAAAGAGGCTTATAATTTCGCGTTATTCAATTATAGCCCTGTAGAAACTGTGGTGGTCGACAGAGAGGGGAAAGTAATTAAAAGCAATCTGGCAAAAAGGCGGTCCGGAGATAGAATCCCCAAAGTGGGTGATGTTATGTATAAAGATTATGGCTCCAGACACGAAAACGATATGTTTAAGGAATTGATGGAATGTATAGAAACCGGTAAGAATAAAGATTTTCCCGAAATGAAATATGAAAACAAATATCTTTCGATAAGTATCGCGCCTTTTTCCGAAGGAGCAATAATAATTTCGCAGGATATAACCGAACGAAAAAGAGTGGAAAAAGCCTTAAAACAAAACGAACAGAGATTCAAGTTGATCGAAGAGACAATACCGAGCTTGCTTGTGATAACCGACAGGGAAGGTGATAATATTTACTTAAGTCCGAATTGTGAGGAAATAACAGGTTATACTATAGATGAACTGATCGGAAATTTCATTTGGTGGGTTCATGAAGATGATATGGACAGAGCAAGGAAAGTTTTTGAGAAAGCATTTGAGGAGCATATACATGGAAGAAATTTCGAATATAAAGCCGTAAGAAAAGACGGTAAAGTCTGGTACGCTTCGAGTTCATGGGAACCGATTATAAACGATAAAGGTGATTTTCAGGGAATGGTTATACAAACGATCGATATATCTGATAAGAAAATAATGGAAGAAGAAATAGCAAAGTCTCAAAAATTGGAATCGATCGGGATACTTGCCGGAGGTATTGCTCATGATTTCAACAATTTTTTGACTGGAATTATAGGCAATATTTCGCTCGCGAAATTAAAGATTGAACCGGAAGATGAAGTTTATGAAATCTTAACAGAATCGGAAAAAGCGGCTCAGAGCGCGAAGAGTCTTACTCAACAGCTCTTAACTTTTTCGAAAGGTGGGGTACCGATAAAAGAGAAATCGGATATTAAAGATTTACTGAGAGAATCGGCTAATTTTGTTCTTGTTGGCTCCAATGTAAAATGTGAATTTGACTTCGAGGAGAATTTATGGGAAGTTATTATAGATAAGGGACAGATGAACCAGGTTGTAAACAATATAGTATTAAACGCGTTGGAA
>CAYWUC010000043.1:0-2441 GCA_964461395.1 uncultured bacterium | reverse complement strand
CATCCGTAGATACTATCTTTTCCCGCAGTTCCCAGATCGACCGTGCAATCCGTATATAAATAATTTCGGATATCGCTATTACTATATCCGGGATATCGTGATTTAATCAGGGCGCAGATTCCAGCAGTGAGTGGAGATGATAAAGAGGTGCCATACCAATATCCGTAAGCATAGCTATTGCAATTATCAGGTGCAGTAACGTCCGGTTTGGTCCTTCCGTCGGTGGTTGGGCCTTGTGAGCTGAAATCTTCCTGTGGTCCACTGGTATAGTAAGTTCTATCTATAGCACCGACAGAAATGACATCTGTTGCACTTGTAGGGTCTGTGATACTGCTCGACGCAGTCTGATAATTAAAAGAAGCTATCCAGTTGAAAAGCGTAAAGTCATGGTCCATGGTGGTCGAATCCTCCCGTACAACTACACCGTACGGAGCTGTATATTCGGCTACGTAAGAGATTTGTTCGGTAGGATATGGGTAAGTGCCGTTGGTTTGATCATTAGTGGAAGAAGCGACTGGGATCCAGCCCGATCCGGTATCACAATACAACACTAAATCATAATCTTCTGTGGTGGTTGGATAAGCGTCCCAGTTCAGAAACACATCGATTGAGTATCCTGCAGGAATGTTATAGGCGGAACCATTTCCAGGCCCGAAATAGTTAATATTTCCACCGCTGCCGCTGAAATCGTGTGTTCCACCAACATCAGCAAAGACAGAACGATAATGTGTTTCTGCCTCATTACCCGCTGAATTGACCCAGCTAATGCTATTGGAAATGGCGTCATCGGCAATGGCGCAAATAATTCCCGTGCCGTCATAATAACTGGCATTATACCATCCCATTGAATGGTTGACGATATCGACACCTTTGCTAATACATGAATCTTTTGCGTTTGCCAAATTGATCGAATTTGCTATTTTATATAAATAAAATTCCGCTTTAGGAACCAGATCAAAAATAGCTTCAGCCACGGCTGTCCCATGAGGAGTTCCGGCTTCGAATCCGGTTCCGGTAAAATCTTGACTTACATAAGATGATGGTATGTCGCCATTGGTCTGCGCATCCGTTAAAGATATAAACCCTCCGTCAATAACGGCAACTTTAACACCTGAACCCGAATCCCCTGCTGAATGCCAGTAGTCGGCATTCATAAGAGCAACACCTTCACTGGTGACTGCATACTCCTTTGGTCTCATTGGAGGGCTGATTACGCCAAGCCCATTAATTGCGTTTGATACATTCTCAAGCTCGCTTATAGGTATTTCGACGCTCATAGAGTGTTTCGCTTTTGCTTGAATCCTTGAGCCGAAAGCTCTTAAATTATTTTCATCGATGTCCGCCGTTGTAATACCTGGTCTACTTAAAATAGTTACAACCACTCTATCTTCAATAAGTTGCAGTTTAGATTGTTTGGCAAATTGTATATATTCTCCCTTCTCGGCGTGAAGTTTATAAAGTCTATCTAAACGAGAGGAAAGATTTTTTATTTGCCTGGATTTATGGTCAATTTCAGGAGAAGATTCGACTCTAAAATCTGTTATTCTAATTTGCTCGAACTCTTTAGCGAAAATCGATTTACTGTTTACAATGAAAATAAAAAAAAACGATAAGATAATTTTTTTATACATTGTTCCCCCCGTTTTTATTTTATGATGATAATTAATTATCTCTTAGATTTTGTCAACTTACCAAGTTTATCAGGTATTACCCTAAAATTTCCGTGCCGAAACTCTAAAAGATATATCTTACAAGGATTTAGCCCGAGAAAATTAAACATCAAAAAAAACAAAGTTCGTACCAAATCCAAGGTAGTAACCACAAAATTACACCAGGGTAAAATCTTGTGGTTCCTGTTAAGTGGTGTGGGAGGGGTTCTAAACAAACAAAAATATAATTTTTTCTCTGTGTTTTCTGTGTTTTTGTGTGAGAATAGTTTTCTTACTAATTTACCAATTAAACTCATTCACTAATCTACTATTTCGGTATGTACGGAAATCCTCCTTGACTTTTTTCTTATGTGTTTTATCTTGAATCTATGGATAAGATATCCCTTACTATTTTGTGGTTTTTTGTATTTATAAGAGCTGTAATTTTTTTCGGAATTGTCTATTTTGTAATAATTGAATTTAAGAAATATAAAAAGAAACGAGAGGAAAATGGAGAAAGAGATCAAGAGAATTCTTGAAATTGAAAGAGAAGCAAGAAAGACCCTTGACGATGCGGAGAAGGAAGCTGACGCTTTAAAAGAAAGTGCCGAGAAGGAATCCAGGAAAATTATTATGCGTGCGAGGAAAGAGGCAAAGGCAATAATCGATAGTTATAAATCAAATCTTTTGAAAACAAAAGAAAAAGAGAAGAAAGAAGTAGAAGAAAAAGGCATGAGTTTAAGAGATGATTGGATGAAACGTTATGAAAGTATGAGGAAAGAATTATTGACA
>CAYWUC010000042.1:0-6448 GCA_964461395.1 uncultured bacterium | reverse complement strand
TCAAATTTACAACGTGGTCTATTTTTTCTTCCTTCTTCTCGCGAGTTTTGTTATAATAAACACCATTTTGATTTCCGTTTATGAAAGAGAACGGGAGATTGGAGCTTTGACCGCGCTGGGCATGAGTCAGGGTGAAGTTCTGAGCTTGTTCGTTACGGAAGCTGGGATTTTAAGTCTTATCGGCAGTTTACTGGGTTCTCTCTCCGGCGGGTTGATTGCCTGGATTTTATCCAGAGTGGGGATTAATACTCTCGCTCTATTTGGAGACACCATGTCGGACATGAACATTTCCAATGTTATTTATCTTCGCGCACAATGGCAAACAGTAATATTTAGTTTTATATTCGGCTTTCTGGTAAGTATTCTTTTTGCCTCTATACCGGCGTTTAAAGCGGTAAAAGTCGATCCTATAAAAGCTTTGAGATCTACCTGAAGGGGGTTTATATGAAAAAATTTCTTTTGATTTTCTTTTTTCTTCTTTGCCATGTGTTCGCCAGAGGAGCCGAATTAACAGGCAAGCAGATACTGGAAAAAGTGGAGGATAATGTATACGCGGAAACTATGGTCTATACCGGTGAATTTATTATAAATAAAGGAGAAAGAACCTTCGTTAAAACTTTTAAAGGATGGTCGGTGGGAGATGAAAAATCTTTTGTCGAGTTTACCAACAGAGAAGATTTTGGAGTCAGATACCTGAAGATCGAAGACGAACTCTGGATTGCCGAGGAGGGTGACGTAATAAAAATATCCGGGCATTTGCTTAAAAGAAGTATTATGGGTTCCGATTTCAGTTTTGAAGATATGATGGAGAGCAATAAATTAAGCGAACTCTATGAGGTGAATCTCGAGAGAGAAGAAGAGATTGGAGAGCAAATCTGCTATATGCTGGAATTGGAGTCTGATAAAGAAGAGGCTCCCTATGCCAAACAGAAAATATGGGTTGGGAAGAATGATTTTATGCCCTACAAATATGAGTATTACGCGCTATCCGGAAGATTGATGAAAAGCGCGGAAGTGCTGGAAGTGCGAAAAATAGATAATAAAAATTATCCTGTTAAAATAAAAATGGTCGATGAGCTGAGAAAGGGTTCTTTTACTGTGTTTGAACTAAAAGATTTAAAGCTAAATGTTAAGATTCCGGAAGAAATTTTTTCGAGACAGAAACTCTTAGAATGAGAATTTTCTCTCTAATAATTATAGGGTTCCTGCTAATTCCGTTTTTTGCTTATTCCGAGATAAACACATACGGTACGTACTATAACAATTTAGCAGTTGCCAGAAGAGACGGACGGTGGCAGTACTTTGATCTCAACCTGTTTTACTTGAAAATGAGTAAACCTTCTAATAATGATTTTAAATTGGAAAGCAATCTTTCCTTCTCACTGCTCACTCAGCCGGGTGTAGATAACCGGGAAGAATTTGATATCCAGCGGCTAAATTTTCAGACAAATCTTGTGGGTGTTCACCTTACTCTGGGGAGATTTTTACCTCAGTATCATTATACAAATTTTTTTCAACCTCTGAATGTTTTTCTGGGACCCGAGTTTTTCAGAGAAGCAATTATTTACAAGGGTATAGACGGAATATTGCTGCGAAAATTCCTTACTCCCATGACTTCTCTGGAATATGTATGTAGCCCTGAAGCAGAGCTTTCCTCTTCATCTCATCTCCTTAATTTAACATCCCATTTGGGTACCTTTGATTACAGTATTATAGGTTTGTATGAAGGGGAGAACAAAACTTTTTTGCCCGGGTTCGGTTTTAAAGGAGATTTAGGAATTTCACTATTTAATGAAACTTTATTCGAGATTGTAGAAGCAGATTCTTTTAATATAACCAGTTCTACAGGCTTCGATTACAGTTTTAGCAACTTTATGACTATGGTCGAATATCTTTATAACGGAGGAGAACGGTACCAATCCCCAAGAGAGGGTCTATCTCTCATGGGAACTCATTACCTCTTTTTAAATGCTTTCCATTTTGTCACGATGGGAAGAACTATAGGTTGTTCTGCCATTATCAATCTCGAGGATGAGAGTTCACTCCTTTCTGCCTATTATGAAAATGAAGTCCTTCATGGGGTACACTTTTTGACAGGGATTTATTTTCCTGTTTCCGGAGAGGAAACGGACGAATTCTCTTCCGGGACTATAGGTTCTTTCATTTTGAATTGTTATCTCAAGGCAAAGTTTTAAAAAAAGAAAAATCTCACACAGAGCCACAGAGAACACAGCGAAAAATATTTTATTTAACCACGAAACACACTGTTTCTATGAGCCATTAGCTGTTAGACTTTTGCTTTTTGCATTAGGTACAAACAAAAAAGCTTAACCTTAAAACTTTACCTGAAAGGACAAAAATCTTTTATTTTATTTCTTTAAAGCTAACTGCCAAAGGCGAAGAGCTAAGTGGTATCGTCCTCACATGTAGGACATGTAGAAATCGCAGTCTTTTTGTTTTTGACGGTAATTTGTAATAGAGGTTTCCGGGTATTAATACCGAACCAAATTCATTGTAAAAAGGACTATCATCACGACAGCTGTTACGGTTTTAAGCAAAGTTCCTCCGAAGAATCCCAAAACCGCTCCACCCCCAGCTCTAAAAGCTTCTTTTATTTTCTTCCCTACTATAAGCTCTCCGATTAGAGCACCAGCTAATGGTCCTATAATGATTCCCCAGGGAACAAAAAATACACCGACAATTGCACCAATAAAAGCCCCCAGGAATCCGAGCTTCGAAGCTCCGAATTTTTTGGAACCTATTGAACTTGAAATATATTCGATTACTACAGAAACTATGGTTAATATGAGAAAAATAATAATTAGATTGCGCGAAATAATAGTAAAGCCGGTCAACCACGCGTAAATGTAAATACCGGCAAAAACAAGAGGAGTACCGGGTAACATTGGTAATACGCAGCCCGCGAGTCCTACAAGCATAATAATATAACAAACAATTAGTATTAAGGTTTGCATAAATCTAATTATCTGAGAAAAGAAGAAAGAGCTGCCGGTCCGCCTCTTCCTTTCATCTGTTTAATCAATTTTTTAGCCATTTTGAATTCTTTAAGCAGACGGTTTATATCCTGAACGGAAGTTCCGCTGCCATTCGCAATTCGTTTTCTTCTGGACGCATCTAAGATCGATGGATTTTTTCGTTCTTTGGGCGTCATCGATTGAATGATGGCTTCAGTTCTTACCATTTGCTTTTCGTCCATCATTTTTTTAAGCCCTTTTCCTCCCGGAAACATGTCAAGAAGCGCGTCGAGCGGGCCCATTTTCTTTAATTGTTTTATCTGCCCGAGAAAATCCTCCAGGTCGATTTTCCCTTCCTGTATTTTCTTTTGAAATTTTTCAACATGCTCTTTTTCTATCGCCTTCTCGGCTTTTTCCTGGAGAGTTTTAAGGTCTCCCATGCCAAGAATTCTCGACGCGAGTCTTTCCGGATGTAAAACCTGAAGAGCATCCGATTTCTCCCCCACCCCTATAAATTTTATCGGTTTACCGGTAACCTTCCTCATCGAAAGCGCGGCGCCGCCTCTCGCGTCTCCGTCCATTTTGGTAAGAATAATTCCCGTTATCCCAAGCGCCTTTTCGAATTCCCCCGCGATGTTTACCGCATCCTGTCCGGTCATAGAATCGGCAACAAGGAGAATTTCTGAAGGATTAACAGTATCCTTTACTTTTTTGATTTGTTCTATCATTTCTTTGTCGATATGCAATCTGCCGGCAGTGTCGAATATAAGGGTATCGTATCTGTTTAGTACTGAGCGGGTAAGCGCCTGTTTGCAAAGTTTTACTTCGTTGTCGAATCGTTCAGGGAAATAGGGGAGGTCTTCTCTTTCCGCCATATCGCGGAGTTGCTCGAAAGCAGCAGGTCTTTTAACATCGGCTGGTATAAGAAAAGGATTTCGTCCCTTACTTTTTAAAAAACATCCCAATTTTATAGACGTGGTTGTTTTTCCCGATCCCTGCAGGCCCACGAGTAAAATTGAAGTTGGTTGTTTATCCAGAACGAGCGGTTCGGCTTTCCCGATTAAACCTATTAGTTTCTCTCCTACAATTTGGATTATCATTTCCGCGGGAGTGAAACTATCATAAATTTTACGCGCCACCGCCTCGTTTTCTACTTCATTTACAAAATCGGTTGCAACCTGCAAATTAACATCCGCTTCGAGCAGTGCTTTTCTTATGTCCCTCATGCTGTCCTTAACCTGGGAATTCGAAAGTCTCCCTTTACCCGAAAGGTTTTTTGCTATATCTTTTAATCTTTCGCCTAATCTTTCAAACATATGGTTAAATATAGGAATGTTTTTCCTAATTGCAAGGAGGTAATAGTGAGTAGAGAGTAGTGAGCAGTGAGCAGTTTAAAAAAACAACAAAAATAAAATCTTTGTGTTCTTTGTGCCTTTGTGTGAGATTAATTTGGTGTCGTGGGTGTGTTTTTTAAACGGACTAACGACCTAACGGTCCAACCGACCAACGGGAATCTCATGATTCTTATTTCCCCCTGTTGACATATTCAAAAAACCCTATATGTTTCATAAACTATGAAAGGTAAGATAGGATTTATTTCGACAAGATTTTCCGGGTTGGATGGGGTTTCCCTGGAAACTAAAAAATGGTCAAGAATCCTGGAAGAGGAAGGATTCGATTGCTACTATTTCGCGGGCGAACTCGACTGTCCCGAGGAAAAGTCTTTCCTGGTAGAAGAAGCTCATTTCAAACATCCTAACATTGAGGAAATTTATAATGAGTGTTTTGGCACCGATACACGAAAAACCTCTGTTACAAGAAATATTCATGAAACAAAAAAAAGACTAAAAAGCGAAATTCTTACTTTCGTTAACAAATTCGAAATAGATCTATTAATTGCAGAAAACGCTCTAACAATTCCTCTTAATATTCCTCTTGGAATAGCCATAACCGAATTCATCTCAGAAACAAAAATGCCAACGGTTGCGCATCATCATGATTTTTACTGGGAAAGAAAGCATCTTCTGGTAAATGCTGTCGGAGAATATTTGAATATGGCTTTTCCACCTGTATTGCCTTCTATTCGTCACGTAGTTATAAACTCTTATGCGGATCGTGAGTTGAGTTATAGAACAGGAATATCAAGCACCATAATACCAAACGTACTGGATTTTGAAACACCTCTTCCTCCACCTGATGATTATGCATCTGACGTCAGGGAAGTTTTTGGAATACAGAAAGACGAAGTACTTATTCTTCAACCGACAAGAGTTGTTCAGAGGAAAGGGATAGAACACGCAATTGAACTTACAAAACGCTTAGAAATGAAAGCAAAACTCGTAATATCGCATGCCTCCGGCGACGAAGGGTTCGAATACGAACAAAGAGTACGGGATTACTCTAAAATGCTGGGAGTCGATACCCTGTTTATATCAAAACGCATCAACGAACATCGAGAAACTAACGGCAAAGGCGAAAAAGTTTACACTATATGGGATATCTATCCCCACGCCGACATTGTGACCTATCCTTCAAGTTATGAAGGCTTCGGAAACGCCTTCTTAGAAGCAATATACTGCCGTAAACCTATTGTCGTTAACAAATATGTAATTTTTACTTTAGATATAGACCCGAAAGGATTTAAAGTTATATCTTTGGACGGGTATGTAAATGAAGAGGCTATCAAAAAAACAAGAGAAATTCTTGCCAATCCTGAGAAACGCGAAAAAATGGTAAAACACAACTATAGATTAGCTAAACGTCATTACTCCCTCTCGGTACTCCGCCGTAAACTTAAAAATCTCATCCGTGAAATTCTATATTTCGACTCCTGAAAACAAAATACTGCAATACGTTTTTTGCTACAAGGAACACAGTCCGCTAACACCACTAAATTCAAAAATTAAATATCAAAATGTAAAGATACAAATCAAAGTTCAAAAATGAATAAAAAAACAAGTTACTCAAAAATATGAGCTGTTTTTATTTTCAGTGGGGAGGGAATAATTTTGCATTTTAATATGTTATTTTGCTTTTTGATTTTCAATATTTAAACTAATCATAGGGAAGAAAAACTATATTTACAGGGTTTTTTATTGCTTACCGCTAACTACACACCACTAACTACCAATTATGCCTCTTGACAAATTACTTCAAGAGTTTATATTAATAATAAAGACCTAGTAAAGTTGGTTTAAAAAGTTTTACGAAGGTTGGCTTTAAATCTTGAAGAGTCAAAAAGGGTTTTTTTATCTTTTGTTTCGGATAAAAACCCCTTGACAAATTGAGTTTATAGATTAATAATAAAACCTGTTCTTTGATAATTGAATAGATAATAGATATTAGACTTTTGGACAAGTGTTAAGAGCATATGGTGAATGCCTTGGCAGAAGTAGGCGATGAAGGACGTGGCTGGCTGCGATAAGCCTCGGGGAGCCGTCAAGCTGGCGTAGATCCGGGGATTTCCGAATGGG
>CAYWUC010000041.1:0-3998 GCA_964461395.1 uncultured bacterium | reverse complement strand
CCTCATATTTATCTTTACCTAAGAACTTAAGTTCTTTCGAGAGTAACAATAAATATCTAACCTCTTCAAGAGAACCTCTGGAATGATATAAGAATTGCAGATATTCTTTAGTTGTTCTCCTGGAAAAACCTTCAACTATATTTGTTGGTATTGATACTGCAGCTCTTCTAATTTGACTGGTTAATCCATATTTCTCTTCTTCTGGGAAATTTGAGCTATATTTATATATTTCTTTCACAAATTCATGTGAACTCTGCCACAAATCTAGATCACTCCAGTGCATTTTCACATATCTCCTGCCTTGGTTTCACAATCATCTTCTATCTCACTATCCAATATCCCATCCTCTGAATATCATATTTATACATTATTTTCGAACGTGAATTTAGGGGGGATGGGGGAAAAGTCAAGTGATGGTTTCCATCACTGTTAGGAAGTTAGAAAGTTAGGAGGTTAGAAGGGGTTATTGCTTCGCAAAGTAGATGCGTAAATGAGTAGAAGCGTTAATTGCTTCGCAATGTAAATGCGTAAAAGCGTAAATGCGTATATGTGTTTTACATCCCCCCATGCCGAAAAAATAAAATTATTAATAACAGATATATTAAGTAATATGGAGCGTGAAAAGGTTAGCTCCGTTTCCCATCCAAATATTTGATGAAAATCCAAGATTTCTACTTATGATTAGTTGTGTTTCCAACTACACATTTCCGTCCGGGCATATTTGTGCACTTGACAAATACCCATTGGAATTTATCAATATGTAAGTGAAATACAGAGGTCCTTTATTTATTGTAGGATGTCCCCGATCAGGGACAACGATGTTAATGAAGATGGTTAATATTCACCCAAATATCAAAATAATTCAGGGCGAAACCTTCTTCTTTTTCTCACTTTACGGGCAACGGTTCCCCTTTTTTCTTGACTGGAACTTGATAAATAATTACCTTAATAAACAAAAACAATTTATAGAAAAAGACTGGGATAACCTGACCATAGAGAAATGGAAGACAGAATTTCGCGAGTCTCCTAAAACAAAAAATTATTGGGCTGATTTGTATTTCGCCTTGATGAAAGCATTTCTAAAAAGCCAGAATTATAATTTACCGATTTCCAAAGTCTACTTGGGAGCAAAAAACCCACCCGATATTTTCCATGTTAAAGATTTACTACGATTCTTTCCTGAATCTAAATTCCTCAACATTATAAGAGACGGAAGAGCTGTAGCTAGTTCATTGCTTAAAATTGGTTGGGCCGGCGATATCTTAGAGACTGCAGCAGAATGGAAGATTTTTGTCGAAGTTGCCGATAAACTATCTGCAAAACTTCCTGAAAATTTTCAAACAATCTACTATAGAAACATTTTAATGGAACCGAAAATTACAATTGAGAAAATCTGCAAATTCTTAGATTTGCCCGCGGAAGAAAAAATAATTACAAATATGATACAAAATTTCAGATCATATAACTCATCCTATAATATCGAAGATTACAATTCGGGGATCGATCAATCTAGAATGGCGAAATGGAAAAAGCACCTAAGCAAAAATGAAATTTCAGCTTTTGAAAGTATCGCAGGGGATAATTTAAAAGAACACAATTTTGCAATATTGACGGGTCTGGAATCAAAAAAGACTACCAAATTACTGGGAAGAACCAAATTAATGGAACAGAGGGTGAAACTTATTCTACGAAAAATGGCTATTCTGTTTGGAGTACTTGGGTTTTATATATATTTAAAGAATAGGTTCCGGAACTTATAGCTTTAATTAATTTCTTAAGGTAATCTTTTATTCACAACTTTCGGATAATTTCTTAAATTAATTTTGCTCTTTGCCTGACCTCTTTCCATATTTCTAAATCTTTATGTGTTTTTGTATTTTTTCCTTCCATTCGTTTTCTCCTTTTTTCTGTTTTTTAATTTTAACGCCCTAACGCTCTAACCCTCTAACAATTTTATTTTTTTATGTCTTCAAATCTTTTAATTTTACTCATGTGTCCTCCTTTTTTGTCTTTGGGAAATGAAATGTTTTTTTGATAAGCGCGAATTAAATTTTGTCTAAATTTCCGTACCTTTCTTAATTATATTTACGTAATCTACAAACTGAAATTTCTTGTATCTCTTTTTTCCAGTAATCTCTTTAAGAATACCAATTTTCCCAAATTTGTTAATCATTGTATTGGCAGTTTGTTTTGAGATTTTTATTTTTTTTGAGATTTCATTTGTACTTATCAAAGGTTTTTCAAATAATAAATCTATAATTCTTACAGCATAGATGCTGGATATAGAATTTTCGTAAAGTTTTTTTATGATTCCATCTTTTAAAGCAATTATTTCTCTCGCGGTTTCGGTTGCTTCCTCTGCTGTTTCAATTACTCCCCTAAGAAAGAATTCAAGCCAACTATTCCAAACGCCTGTATTTCTTACTTCCATTAATTTGTTATAATATTCTTTCCTATATTTTTTGAAATAAAAACTTATATAGAGTATCGGTTTTTTAAGCGCTTTTTTCCATAAAAGAAAAAATACTATTAAAAGTCTTCCAATTCTTCCATTTCCGTCAAGGAAAGGATGTATGGTCTCAAATTGAGAATGTATCACCGCGCTTTTTATTAACGGAGGATTTTTATCTTTACTGTAGAAATACTTTTCGAGATTGCTCATAAATGAGAGTATTTTATCCGGTGGAGGGGGGACATAAGTAGCTTCATTCAATGAAGCTCCGGGAGGCCCAATCCAGTTTTGGCTTTTTCTGAATTCACCGGGAGTTTTAAGTTTTCCTCTTGTTCCTGAAATTAAAATTTTGTGAATTTCTTTTATCAAGCGCAGCGAAAACGGGAAGTCCTGTAGTCTTTCTACTCCATAATTTAAAGCTTTTACGTAATTCACAACTTCTTTTATCTCGTTTATATTCTCTTCCGGAAGCATGCCGGCTTCAAATTCTAAAACCCCTTCTAAAGAGGCTTGAGTTCCCTCAATTTGAGAACTCAAAAGAGCTTCTTTCTTGACAAACATAGCGAGGAAAGGATTTGGATTCGGTAATACTGTTATGATCCCATCTAACCTACCTAAAGCCCTATCCGCTTCGGATAAAATAGATTGAATTTGTTTGCTATATTCTATGGGGAGGGTAGGAGGTAAAGATTCCGGAATAAAAGCCCTATATCCGCCTTTTTGTTTCACAAACCTGCCGCCAGATTTTTTCATAAGACAATCCTCCTTGTCTAATATTTAAACACGAATCTTTAAAGCAATTTTGCTTGACTTAAAAACTAAACTTCATTCTAAGTCAAGTATAGTTTACTTAAAACGAATATAGGTGTTTTACGTTGGAAGTCAAGGGTGGGGTTGGATTTGTTGGGTTCGTTGCTTCGCGCAAGCATGGCATGTTGCCGAACTCTCAATGAATATTTAGTCGGGATTGGGTAAAGGGTGCGGAACGATTAATTCAAGAAACTCTTGCTATCTCAGTTTCATAACCTTTACCGGTTTAAAATCCTTCACGCTTAAGAAATAAATTCCCGGAGATAGGTCGGCTCCTATTTTTAGAGGCGAAGAATTATAAACAGTCGTTTTTTCTCTTAGTCTGCCGGTTATATCGTACACATTAAGAGTTGCAGGAAAATCTATCCCTGAAAGACTCATTTCCATTGTTCCCGTAAAGAAATTTCTCGAAATCTTTAAAACTTTTTTCCTGTTTCCTTCCGTAATTTCTATTCCGGAAGGCGAGTATTCGTATATCTGTAAACCGGTATGTTCGTCAGCAACATATATATAATCTCCGGAAACTGCTATTCCGCGCGCTGCTCCAGAAGTTTCGTAATGACCAATCTTAGTCGGATCAGAGGGGTTGGAAATATTTACTATATGAAAACCATAAAATTCAGTAGCCACGTACGCGTAATCGCCGGAAATCACTATATCATTCGCCATTTCCGATAAAACGCAAGAACCTATTTTCTCCGGGTTTTCCGGGTCGGAGATATCGACTACATGAAAA
>CAYWUC010000040.1:0-1896 GCA_964461395.1 uncultured bacterium | reverse complement strand
GATTTGCCACTGTAATTCCTCGAAGAGTAGGAGCTTTTTTTATAGGTCTTTTGAGAATTTCTTCCATATATTCGGCTGTCGTGAGTATTTCTTCGATTTCAGTCTTTTTCAATTCTTTAATTCCGAGTAAATCTTTGCTATTCAGCCCCATTAGAAACCTCGACTATTTTTATTGAATCTTCTTTATCTGTTTCTTCAAGAAAAACTTTAACTTCTTCCTTATCCTTAAGCTCGACTGACACGCCTGTATAGTCAGGAGAAATAGGCAGTTCTCTTCCTCCCCTATTAACCATAACAGCCAATTGAACCCTCAAAGGACGCCCATAATCCACTATTTCATCGAGTGCCGACCTTATTGTTCTTCCGGTATAAATAACATCATCTACTAACAAAACTTCTTTTCCTTCTATAGAACAGGGAAAATAAGTGGAACCGATAATAGGTTTCGGGCCGTATTTTGTCAAATCATCTCTATACAAAGTAATATCGAGAACCCCCACATCTATTTCCCATGAAGTTGATTTTTTTAAAACATCAGCGATTCTCCCAGCCAATATATCTCCTCTCTTCCTTATCCCTATTATACATAGAGACTTCATCAGAGGATTGCCTTCTACAATTTCAGAACACAATCTTTCAATGGTTTTTCCCATTTCCTTTTTACCCATTAAAATTCTTTTTTCTTTAAACTTAATATTCATTTATCTGACAAAAAAGTGAGAAGAAATACAATCTTAAAGTTTCCATAAGTAATCATATTGAAATATAACAAGAAATTATTTTTCCTTTGCGCTCTGCGTTTCCATTTCTTAAAAAAATTCCCGCCAAAAGAGGAGCAGAGATATAGAAGGAAATCCATGTCATTTTCCTCTTCATTAACCCTCCTTTTGTACTAATTTATTAAAAACTATTGAATAGTCAAGGTTTATTCTACCTGCAAAGAGATATTTAACAACAAAAAAGGCACAAATTATAACCGGAATAGATATTAACCACCAAATAAACAAAAATATGAAATATTTTCGTTGTTTTACTAAAACCTAAATACCCCTTGACTTTTATTACCTTATATTTAAAATTACAGTATGGAATATTTCGAAATACTGGGTGTTTCTAAAGAATCGAGTGAAAAAGAAGTAAAAAAGGCATATTACAAACTCGCCGCAAAATATCATCCAGACCACTTAGAAGAGGATAAAATCGAACAATTTCTCCCTTATTTCTTAAAAATCACCAGAGCATATCTAACGCTTAAAGACGAAGAAAAAAGAAATCAATATGTCCGTGAATGTAATCTGGGTATTTTTGAAGAGGACAAGGAAAAAGACAGAAAAAAGAGTAGGAAAAAGTTATTTGAACAGGGAATGAGATATTTGTTAGCCGACGCGGTCCGCGCGTCTAAATATTTCAGGAAAGCTTATCTTCTAGATCAAAGCAACGAAACTTATAAAAGCTACTATGGACTTTCTCTGGTCCTAACAGGAAGACAACATAAGGGATTAGATTTGTGTTTGGAAGCGGCAGTAAATGAAGATACCGCGGAACATCATTTCAACCTCGCCAAATCCTACGCGAAAATGGAAAAATATAGAGAGGCATTATCACATACGAAAAAGGTCTTAAAAATCAATAGAAATGACATGAAAGCAAGGAAATTTATGGAGGAATTACAAAAACACACCGGGATAAGAAACTTATTTAAGAGAAAATAACTCTCGTCCTCCGGGATAAATTAAAAGGGGGAAAGGATTATTGTAAACAAAAAGCCTGCTCTTATGGCTTTTCTTATTATATTAACAGGTTTCTACAGTACTGCCTTTATTGATATTAAAATACTTTTAATAGGTTTCTCACTTTCGGTTATCGGTTATTTTATTAAAAAAAAGGATATAGTAT
>CAYWUC010000039.1:0-1722 GCA_964461395.1 uncultured bacterium | reverse complement strand
CCAAAATCCTAAATATGAACCACAGAGGACACAGAGAAAAACAAAACACACAGAGAACACAGAGTTTTTGTTTGTTGTTTTAACTAATTAACTAATTTACGAATCAACTGATATACTAATCCGAAGGATTTAATGGGATTCAAAAATCAAGACCAGGCCCCCTTATACTTTATTAATACCATTTAATATCGTCATAAATGAATTTAATCACTGTCTTTCCCTTTTTATCGATTAAGCCATATTTACCTTCAACGAGACCGCCACTATTAACTGCAGCTAAACCTTCGAAAAAAACCCCGGCATTATCATATTCAAAGGGAATAACCACATCCCCGGTTTTGTTTATATATCCCCATTTATCATCTTTCCTAACTGCGGCTAACCCCTCAGAAAAAGTCTGAGCACTAACAAATTCAAAGGGAATAACAACATCACCGGATTTATTTACAAATCCATAGCTATAGTTCTTCCTAACCAGAGCTAAACCTTCGAAAAAAAACCCGGCATTATCATATTCAAAGGGAATAACCACATCCCCGGTTTTGTTTATATATCCCCATTTATCATCTTTCCTAACTGCGGCTAACCCCTCAGAAAAACCCAAAGCAAAATCATATTCAAAGGGAATAACCACATCCCCGGTTTTGTTTATATATTCCCATTTCCCATCCTTCCTAACCAGAGCTAAACCTTCAAAAAAAGGCCTTGCAGCATAATATTCGAAGGGGATAACCACATTCCCGGATTTATTAATATATCCCCATTTATCACCCTTCCTAACTGCGGCTAACCCCTCAGAAAAACCCAAAGCAAAATCATATTCAAAGGGGATAACCACATTCCCGGATTTGTTTATATATCCACATTTATCGCTCTTCTTAACTAGGGCTAAACCTTCCGAAAAAAAACCTTCATAAAAAGACAAAGCACCATCATATTGTGGCGCAATCACCCACTTACCAGTTTTATCGATGTACCCGTTTTTATAGCCCTTTTCAACCTGAGCTAATCCTTCATAAAAAAGCTGGGCGTCATCAAAATTATATGGTATGCTTTTCTCTGAATTCGGAGACACGTATCCCCAAGTTAAACCCTTCTTTACGGGTATAAGAATTGCTTCTGCGCTGTTATTCTTGCAGGTTGTTATGAAAAATATCCCGATGATTAAAACTAAAATAATTGGCTTAAAAAAAATTTGTTTTTCCATAAAAAACCTCCTGTAATTATAGTATACGTCAAAAGTGGGGGGGATGTCAAGGGGAAAATTAATCTTGAGTCGGGAAAGTGTTTGACATTTTTGGATATTTTCGTATAATATTATAAGAGGAATGATGACAGATTTTATTTTGTATCTATTGAATAATATCGAATGGTTTATCGCTGGTTGTTGGTTGATATTCTCGATAATGGATTGGGTGTTTGATAAACTCGATATTAAAATCGGTAGGCAAAAAAAACAAGAAAGAGAGTATTGGGAAAAGAGAAAAATAATCAGGCGAAAGTGGTAAAAGTCCATACCTCTGAGCGGGAACTTTTTGCTCCTGCCTTGTTTTTGTCTGGCACTCACTCTCTTAAAATCAATAAATCAAAATTAAAAAAAGAAATTAACACGGATTAACACGGATTTTTTTTGTTGGTTTTCCTATTTAACAATTCAACTATTTGACCATTTGACTTAGATTCAAAGAATCTACGTATACAAAAAACAAGACCATGCCCCTC